>JAGHVK010000037.1 GCA_018064345.1 Candidatus Cacconaster merdequi | reverse complement strand
GTTCTATGGATCAGCTGCTTCATACCGGTATAAAGGACAACTGGAGTTTCCTGACAAGGGTCCGAGCGAAAAAGTTCACAAGACTGCTGCTGTCTGATTGTAAGACATAACTATGAAAGATCTAATTTGACTGGCCGAGAGGTCCGTCCTGTCCATGCTTCCCGAGGTTTGTTTTCTAATCGGTTATCTGCAATATCCTATCCTCGGGAAGCATAATGGACAGTATGCTTGATTTGTCAGATTTATTTGTATCTTTATGGAATTCGGCAATCACTTTAATATTTACAATCTAAACAACAGCAAAAAATGGTAAAAGAAAAACCGACCCTCTACATTTCTCCTCAGGTTAAAGTCGTGGAAATCAAGGCGCAGGCAATCATCTGCCAGAGCAATCCAAACGGTACGGAACAATATGAAACCGATATCTGGGAATGATGAACTTTTAAGCGAGAAGACAATGAAAAAGACATTAATCACTCTTGCGGTTGCAGCGGCAACCATCTTCACGTTCTCATCCTGCCAGCAGGAGTCCCTCGACAACCAATCAAAGGATGACGTCCGTATCATCACAGCTGTGTTTGAGAACGCGCCTACCAGGACCACATTGAATGATGACGGTATAACCCCCGAGTGGGCAGCCGGTGATGTAATCCGTATACTCAACGAAATATCCTATCAGGACGTACCCCTTACAGCAGGGGATATCACTGACAACAAGATAACGTTCACCACTGACCTTCAGGGCACTCTCTATGCCGTCTATCCGGCATCAGTCACAACAATGGAAAGTTGTCCTGACGGCGACGTCACCTTCAACATCCTCGCATCCCAGGAAGGAACATTCGCCAGCGCCAACATCTGTGTCGCAAAGAGTTCGGAAGAGGATGATACAAATAAGGACAATCTTATCTTCCGCAACGCCACCGCTGTGTTGAAGATTACGACTCCCGACGACGTGATAAAAGTTCAAGTTGCTGCAGCCAACCCCATTGCAGGCACTGTCACTGCATCCTTCGATGGCACCGCAGTAAGCCTTGCGACCAGTGACCTTGACAATAATTCTGTATCCGTAAATGGCTCCCAAGTTCATTCTGACAACATATTCTATCTCGCGGTGGCTCCTGTAGCCACGGGAAGTACCACAGTCACCTGTTCCACGTCAGCGAAGAAGGGCTCGACGACAAAGGACGGCAAGGACCTCCGGAAGAATGTCATCTATTCAATGGATCTCTCCAGTATGGAACTCAACGAGGACGCCTGCGTCGCTGCCGGAACGATGATCACTATGGAGAACGGAGATCGGAAGGCCGTTGAAGAGATCGAAATCGGCGACAAGATTCGTACCGTCGACCATAAATCGGGCACAGTTTCCTCAGCCTCGGTTTGCTTTGTCTGGAAAACCGAAAATGCATCGGATGCTTTCACTTTGACGTTCGAGAGCGGCGTAGAGGTCACGGTCATCCAAGAGCATGGTTTCTACGATCAGGATGAACAGAAATATGTCTTTATAAATGCCAATAATGCGAAGGACTACATCGGACATCATTTCTACGATGCTGACAATGGATGCTGGCTTGAATTGAAGAGTTGCACGCTGTTGAACAAGACCGTCGATGCTTATGCGATTATTACGAGCAAGCATCTCAACCATCTGTCCAACGGTATGCTTTCGATGTGCGACGGAACG
>JAGHVK010000006.1 GCA_018064345.1 Candidatus Cacconaster merdequi | reverse complement strand
GGATAATTTTTTAATTTGTATAAACAATAAAATAAAAAATATATTATGGCACGTATAGCCGGAGTTGATTTACCAAACAACAAACGTGGAGAGATAGGTTTGACCTATATCTTCGGAATCGGTCGCAGTTCCGCAAGCAAGATTCTCGCTGACCTCAACATTGATCCGAACATCAAGGTAAAGGATTGGAACGATGATCAGATTTCAGCAATCCGTGGTAAGATTGCAAATGAATTCAAAATCGAAGGTGAACTCCGTTCATCAGTTCAGATGAACATCAAGCGTCTGATGGATGTCGGATGCTATCGCGGAATCCGCCATCGTCTCGGTCTCCCTGTTCGCGGTCAGAGCACCAAGAACAATGCACGTACCCGCAAGGGCCGCAAGAAGACTGTAGCCAACAAGAAGAAAGCAACTAAATAAGGGATGAAATTATGGCAAAGAAAACTACAACAAGCAAAAAGAGAGTTGTTAAGGTTGACGCTTATGGTCAGGCCCATATTTCGTCGACTTTCAACAATGTGATTGTCACTCTGACAAACAGCACTGGACAGGTAATCAGCTGGTCATCAGCAGGTAAGATGGGCTTCAGAGGTTCAAAGAAGAACACTCCGTATGCAGCTCAGGTTGCCGCAGCTGACTGTGCAAAGGTTGCCTATGACCTCGGTCTCCGCAAGATCAAGGCATACGTGAAGGGTCCGGGAGCTGGCCGTGAGTCAGCAATCCGTACAATTCACGGAGCAGGTATCGAAGTTACTGAGATCATTGATGTGACTCCATTACCTCACAATGGTTGCCGTCCAAAAGGACGCCGTAGAGTATAATTATTAAAACGATTAGATTATGGCAAGATATACTGGTCCAAAAACTAAAATAGCCCGTAAATTCGGCGAGCCAATCTACGGTCCCGACAGATATTTCGAAAAGAGAAGCTATCCTCCGGGACAGCACGGTCTGGCAAAGAAGCGCAAGAAAGTCTCTGAGTACGGTACTCAGCTGGCTGAAAAGCAGAAAGTTAAATATACCTACGGTGTACTCGAAAGACAGTTCCGCAATCTGTACTCAAAGGCCAACAGTATGAAGGGCCGTACAGGTGAGAACCTCATCTTGTTGCTTGAGAGCCGTCTTGACAACATCGTCTTCCGTCTTGGCATCGCCCCTACAAGAGCTGCTGCAAGACAACTTGTCTCTCACTGCCACATCACCCTTGACGGTCAGGTTTGCAATATTCCTTCAACCATCGTACGCGTTGGTTCAACTGTTGCAGTCCGCGAGCGTTCAAAGAGCCTTGAGGTAGTTCAGGACAGCCTTAAGAGCGCTGCCGGCAAGTATCCTTGGTTTGAATGGGATTCTGCAAAATGTGCCGGCAAGTTCGCTTCACTTCCTGAGCGCAGCGAAATTCCTGAAACCATCAACGAACAGCTTATCGTCGAGTTGTACTCTAAGTAGAATTAACTTGCTAACACTAATAAAAAGAATCAAAAATGGCAATTTTAGCATTTCAGAAACCCGATAAGGTGATAATGCTCGATTCAACCGATACCTTCGGCCGTTTCGAATTCCGTCCTCTTGAGCCGGGATACGGTATTACGATAGGTAATGCGCTGCGTCGTATATTATTGTCCTCATTGGAAGGCTTTGCCATCAACTCCATCCGCATTGACGGTGTCTCACACGAGTTTGACACCATCCACGGCGTGATAGAGAGTGTCGTTGACATCATCCTCAATCTGAAGCAGGTCCGCTTCAAGAGAATGATAGAAGGTGTCGATGGCGAGATGGTGAACGTAACTGTTAGTGGTAAGCAAGAATTTACTGCTGAAGACATATCGAAGAACCTCTCTTCTTTCACCGTCCTCAATCCTGAACTTCACATCTGCACGATGGAGCCTGACGTGAAGATCAATATGGATCTAAGGATAGGCAAGGGAAGAGGCTACGTTCCTTCAGTCGAGAATATAATTGAATCGGATTCAATCGACACAATAGCCATTGACTCCATCTACACTCCGATCAAGAACGTGAAATACACGGTCGAGCCTTGGCGTGTCGAGCAGAAGACTGACTATGAGAAATTGAATCTTGAAATAACGACAGACGGTTCCATCCAGCCGAAAGAAGCCTTGAAAGAGGCTGCGAAGATTCTCATCCACCACTTCATGCTCTTCTCAGACGAGAAGATCACTCTTGAGACTCCGGTCGAGACTGAAAACAAGGATTTGGATGAAGAATCACTCCGTATGCGTCATCTGCTTCTGACCAAGCTTTCAGACATGGAACTTTCAGTCAGAGCCTTGAACTGCCTGAAGGCTGCTGATATCGAGACTTTTGCAGATCTCGTGTCTCACCAGCGCGCCGAACTTATGAAGTTCCGCAATTTCGGTAAGAAATCGCTCACAGAGATTGACAGCGTCGTAGAGAGACTCAAATTGAGTTTCGGTATGGACATCACAAAGTATAACATCGAACAAAAACCTAAGAAAGATCATGAGGCATAACAAATCAGTAAATCATTTGGGACGCCAGAGCGGCCACCGCAAAGCTTTGATGGCTAACCTTGCATCTTCTCTCATTCTCCACAAGCAGATTGAGACTACCCTTGCAAAGGCAAAAGCCCTCAGGATGTATGTTGAACCGCTCATCACAAAGTCAAAAGAAGATACCACACACTCACGCCGTATCGTCTTCAGTTATCTCAAACAGAAAGAGGCTGTCAGCGAACTTTTCAGAGTTATCGCTCCGAAGATTGCTGAGCGTCAGGGCGGATATACCCGTATCGTGAAGAACGGTTTCCGTGAAGGAGATGCTGCTGAAATGGCAATTATGGAACTCGTTGACTTTGGCGCAAGTGAGGTTGCTCCAAAAGAGGCTCCTAAGAAACCTGCAACACGCCGTAGCTCAAAGAAAGCTGCTGCTCCTGCTGCTGAAGGTGAAGCTGCCGCTGAGGATACAAAGAAAGCTCCTGCAAAGAAGGCCCCTGCGAAGAAGGCTGCGGCTCCTAAGGCTGCTGCAGGCAAGGTTTCTACAAAGGCTGCTCCTGCAAAGAAGGTTCAGGCTCCTCGCAAGACAGGTAAATAAAGGAATCTTTTCAAATATGAAAAGGGGAAGTGATTCAGTTCGCTTCCTCTTTTTATTTGTGTTGAATCTTTGAGAGGATGTCCTTGCGGTAACGCAGGGAGAGATATATCGTGCGGACTAGCAGGTGGGCGAAATAGGCTGCCATCAGCAGGTTCATTGCCGAAACTGCAAACTGGCTTCCGTCGCAGGATGATGGGATGCCTGCAATGAAGATGCCTGCAAGATATACCGCAAAGAAGGAGATGAAAGAGAGCAGCATAGCGTTCCTGACGGCCTTTGTGGCAGTGGCACCTTCATAGATTCCATCCCAGGTGAATGCGGCGCATCCCAAGGATGGCATAAGCAGGAGCCACCACAGGAACGGGTGGCAAGCTTCTGCGACGATGGGATCGGATGTCATTATCCTGACGATGTTCTTTCCCGCAAAGCCGTATATCGTTATGAACAGTATGGCCACGCCCATACTCCACAGAAATACATAACGTACCGTTCGCCTGAGATTCCGGATGTCATTTGCTCCTATGAACCTGCCTGAAAGAGCCTCGCCGCTGTATGCAAATCCGTCCGTGAAGTATGAGAAGAGCATCAGTATCTTCATCAGGATTGCGCTTGCAGAGAGGAATACATCTCCGTATCTTGCTGAAATAGTGGTGAATCCTATGTAGATGGCTATGAAGCAGAGGGAGCGGATGAAAAGGTCGTTGTTCATTGAGAGGAACTGCCTTACTTTTGCCTTGTCAGAACGTTTGAGACGGAATTTGAGGCCGTGGTATTTGAACGCGACTATCCCACAGGCAAGGAGCAGCCCTGAATATTGCGCCACTACAGTTCCTACGGCGATACCTGTAAACCCGAGACCTTCCCAGTTTCCGATGCCGAGTGTAAGTATTATGCTGGCGGCTGCATTGACAATGTTCACTGCAAGGTCCGTGATCATTGAGCTTACCGAATCCTGCATACCGACGAACCATCCGCGGAATGCCATTAGTGAAAGGGTGGCCGGTGCGGCCCATACTCTTATGAGGAAGTATTTGAGGGCGAGGTCGTGAACTTGGGGTGATGTCTGCACTACGAGGAATGCGAGCTTTTGGAACGGCCACTGGATGGCGATGACGACTGCTGAAAGCAACAGTGCGAAAGAGACTCCGCGGACGAAGAGTTCTGTACACTCTTCCATATCTCCGCGTCCGAATGCCTGAGCTACAAGACCTCCCGTACCTACGCGCAGGAATGAGAAATTCCAGTAGAGAAGGTCGAACAGCAATGAGCCTATGGTGACTCCGCCAATGAAGGCGGCGGCACTCGTGCCGTCCATCCCGCCGAGATGCCCTGCTACTGCGATGTCCACCATTCCGACCAGCGGTACGGTAAGGTTTGCAAGGATGCTGGGCACTGCAAGCCTCAATATCTCTTTGTTCAATCCTTTCACAATGCAAAGATAGCAATCTTTTCATTGGTGGCTGCGGCGGTTCCGATGTCAGTCTGATACAATTGTGGCGGAGGAGGTGTGGCCGCGGTATTCTTCAGCGTAGAGGGATTCAATCTCAGCGATTCCGCTGCTGAAAACACCTTCCTGTGTCACATACATCTGCTCTTCTATTATCGTCTCCTCTTCCGGAAGAAGTTCCCAGAAATATTCGGTGCAGGATTCCTTCACCTGACGGAAATAGCCTGCCCAGCTGTATGAAGAGCGTTCGTCTTTCGGATAGAAGGAAGCTGGCCGCATTGCCCTGAGCCGCACGAATGAGCGGTTTTCGCTGTTGTGGATCACGTAGCGGGCTACAATCTTGTCGCCGATGCTTACGATATCACCATCTTTCAGCCGTCTCAGGTCTGATACCCGGGTGAAGGTGCGTTCAATGGAAATCTCATTTGCGGAACTCTGCAAATTGCTCATATCGGTCGTGTATGTGCAATATACGGCTCCGAGTCTGAGGTCCTTTGCCTTGGAGGAGAGGAGAGCGTTCACCGCATCAGTGGTGGCTACCGTATTCTCCCAGGCTTGGTTGTGCTTCTGGAGGAGAATCCATTGGGCAATACCGTCAACCACTTTTTGCCTTCCCAAAGCGGAGAACACTTCCATAAGATTTGCGTGGGCGTATATCTCGCTGTTCATCAGTCCTCTGAACGGCATAACGGCATTCGGGAAGAAGCATCCTACGGTTGGATTGCTGACAGCGTAATCTTCAAGGGATTTGCCCAGCTTCTCTATCCTTCCGGTGAAGGACTTGTCCCAGTATTGCGTTTCCCTGGTTCTTTGCAAAGTGCGGCAGAGCTGCGCCTTTTCCAGAATGGAGATATTCTGCCAACCGTCCTTTGTCCCTTCAAGGAATTGTCTGAAGCCTTTATCGGCCTCGGAGCCAAGAGGAATCTCCAACCACCGGCTGCGCACAGACATTGTTCTGATGAGGGAGCAGTGGTACGGCAGGGTTTCTGCCGAATATGCTTTTGCGATGCTTCTGTCAATGAAGGCAAGCGCACGCTTCAGCATCTTCCTCTCATTCGTTGAGAATGATATTGCTCCTGCATCCCGTATGTGGGCCATCTTTTCGAGTATGTAAAGAGTGGTTGTCGAACTCTCCTCCATTCCGCCGAACCACTTGAATCCTCCTTGTGAGCCTTGGAGCTCGTCAAGCTTCGACATAGCGAGTCCCCGGAACGCAGCATCTTCGTCAGTCTTAAGCACGGACGAGCGCATCTGACTGATATAAAGCTGATTCATCCAGTCAATCGCATTTCCGCTTTCAGGTGCGGCTGCTTCAGGCAAGGATTCTTTCACAGCATCGAGAGTAGAGTATTCCGCTCTCCTGAAGGATGGATTGAACTTGCCATACTCTTTGCGGAGGTCTTTTTCATAGTAATCGAATCCGTGCGGACCACCTATGACGAATGACGCAGCCTCCGTAACGGTTACGGATTTCGGCTCAATCCTGATGATATTCTCTTCCCCGTCAGAGAATTTGCCGGCTGCAAAGAGAATCTTCACCTTCATTCCTTTTGCGGCAGGAACTGTGACATTCCACGATACCTCGTGCTGCCCGCCGGCGGGAAGTGTGATATTTTTGTTATCCAATCCTTTGATGTTCAACTTACTGCCGTTGATGTCCGTAATTCCGGCTGATGCGGTTCCCTTGACCTCTTTGTCGGAGATATTGACTATCCTGGCTTTTATCGCAATCCTGTCGCCTTCTCTGGCGAAGAGAGGAAGTGAAGGAATCACCATCAATGGCTTCTGTACCGTGATGAAATTCTCGGCATAGCCTGTCTTGAGGTCTTTGGTATGGGAGAACGCAAGGACACGGAACCTGCCTAAAAGGTCGTTTGTGCAATATTCAAATGATACTGAGCCGTTTCCATCTGCTGTAAGGTGCGGGAAGAATGCAAGTGTCCCGCTGAAGTCAGTGCGCAGGCCTGCATCTTCTTCAGGTGTCTCTTCTTCAGCCGCACTGTCAGCAAGCACGAATGCCTCATCGTTCATAGCAAGCGCATTCACTGCTCCCTTTGACATCATAAGGAGCCTTCCCGTGCTATGGAACCCTCCATTGACGGACAAAGCGACTGTCGGTATCGGATTGAAAAGACTTTCCTCAAGCATATTGAAGCGGAAGGAGTTCTTTTCGTAGCGGTCGGTGGTGAAGTCGAAGATCGATACGACGGTTTCTGAACCCGGAGCAGAGGTGATTGTGATTCTCTCCTTGCTCCCCGGTGCGGTCCTGTCCCTGAAAAATGAGAAATCCGTACTGAAGGAAACACTGTGCGGGTTGGTGAACTCATATTCGTGGGATATGGCTTCTCCGTTGCGGAAACCGAGAAGGTGGAGCGTAACGTGCGTGCCGTACTGCCTGAGGAAAGGGAAGTCGAAGTGCTTCATCTCATTACGAAGATGAACGGACTCGGTGTGGAGGACCTTGTGCCCGTCAAGAATTTCCAGATTCAGGTACAGATCCTCTTCCGAAGTCCCGAGAAGGAAATCAATGGCCCCTTCTGTGCGGAGAGGGTGGTAGAAGTATGTCTCTTCCAAAGGAAGTGCCTTGTCGGAAGGGCTGAGGATGAGTACCCTCCTTTCGCTGCTTATGATTTTTCCACGGTACTCGGCTTCGGCCTTGACCGTATAGACTCCGGACGGCATTTCTCCAAAGAAACAAGGGATGTCGCTGTTGCTGTGGAAAGAGTCCTTGCGGTAAATGTGATTGTCGCGCCTGATTTCGTACTTGCCGTCGATTGCGAAAGGTGTACCGTCAAGAGTCGTGGCTTCAATTATGAATGAAGAGGTGGAGTCTTTGATGACGGTTATCATACCATCGTACGGCTCTCCGCCATCCACTTTTATCTCCAAGTCCAGAGGTATGTCCGCAACGGGGATTGAAATGCTGCTTTCGTGTGTTTCTCCCTGCGGGTCGGTAGCCTTCACATTGATTGAGAAAGATGCCCCCATATTCTGGCAATCTTCTGCATCTTCCTGAATTTCAGGACGGTCGGCAGGGAAGTTAATCACAAATCCGCCTCTGTCGTCAGCTATGACTGTGCCTTTCGCAACCGTGTCGGTTTTGAAGTAGTAATAGTGCGGAGCCCGTGGATGGCTTCTGCGTACAACTTCATATTCAATCTTCCCGCCTGCTACGGGGTAACCTGCGTAGCTCTCGATTTTTCCGCTCTGTGAAACTATGTCTCCGAAACAGCTGGCTCTTCCCGAACTTTCAAATTCAATTCCGAAAGTAGGACGGATGTAACTTTCGACCCGGATATGACTGTATCCGTTGCTGCCTGCCTTCAGGCGGTAGCTGCCGTTCTCCGCCCCTTCCTTAAGAGTGAAAAAGCCGCTGGCCGAGCCCATATCATTTGTTATCAGGGTAACTTTTGCCGCCGGGGTGTTGTCCGATACATGCTGGATCGTGACTTCAACCGGCTTGTTTGCAAGCACTCCACCGCTCAGGCCGTCGGAAGAGTAACAAATCACCTTGAACCGTATTGTGTCGGAAGGTTTGTAGAGGCTCCTGTCGGTGAGGATGATGGTATTTGTGGTTTTGCTGCGCCTTGAATCAGTTTCCATACCTCTCCAGTCGTAGTAGTATGGATTGAGTTCCATTGCAGGGCTTCCTTTGTCGCCTTCCTTTTCGAGTCTGACGTAAACAGGATCCTTGCCCTTTGCTGTCGTATCTGTTCTGATGTCTGTGAAACCGTTGAGGTTGCAGTTGGAAGTGAAAAGATTCTGCCGCGTGGCAAGGTTGCCGGTCACTTCCTCGCTCTTCCCGAGCAATATGGCAGTCACCGTTCCGTAAGGCTTTCCGGAGGTGATGTCGGCGGCATAGACCTCAACTTTCCCGTCGCGCCTGCGGCTTGCTGCGGCAATATTGCTTGCATTGATTTGAATGAAATCCCTGACGTTTCCTGAAGACACGCAGAGAACGTATGTTCCTGTCTCTGGTATTGACTGCCGGCATTCAATCTTTTCATCAATGGCGTACTCATTCCTGAAATTGTCGAGTGTGCTGGCCGAGACAAGCACACCGTGCTTCTTTATATCGGAAAGTTCTTTTCCATCAGAGGAATGCAGGAATTCAAGCCCATCCTTGATCTTGTACAGTGAGAGGGTTGCTTCTGCGATATTTACGGAATTGATTGTGAACACTACTTCTTTTCCCGGGGCTGTCTGGCCGATGCCGGAGGAGAAATTGATACTCTTCCTGTCGAGGTTGCTGACAATGTTCTTCAATTTTTCCTTATACTCTTCCGGAGGATTGGTGGCTATAAGTTCCCGGCATTCACGGTGGATTGCTTTCCAATCATCTCCCGTTGCCTTATCGCCTTTTCGGTACACATCGTTGCGGTGCCTCTCAAGCCTTTCGTATAAAAGGATGATGGCTCTCGGATGGGAGGCGTACCTGGCAATGCTGCCTTCCAAATCGTCAAACAGCCTATTTCGTGCCGCTTCATTCTCCGGGTAGTAGGCATTGGCCTCCTTCCAGTTGTATTTTCTCAATTCATTGTACAGCTTGTCTGAGACATAAAGTCTCTCAAGGTCATCTGCACGCGCAATCGCGTTCTGTTCAAGTTCCTTGAGATACCCGGCGGCGGTCTGCGGCTTTCCGGCCTCCTGAGCTTTGGCGACCTTGCGCCATAGTGCTTTGTCTGTATTCTGTGACTGCATATTCGTGATGGAAAGTGCCAGCAGGGACACTAAGATTATTATTCGTTTCATAATTGCAAGCCGATTCTTTGCACCGTTTTAAAACAGTTGTTCAAATATACGAAGAATCCAAAACAGTGCCACGATGCGCGAGGAGTTTCTTTTGTGAGGGAATTCTTCCAAGACAGGCTGCTGAAGAAGCAGGGCGCATCTCCCTATTACGTGCCGGATGGTTTTGTACTACATTGAAGGCCGACAAATTGCATTTGTGATTAGTGTTGGTTATCTTTGTAAGTTATGAAATTCACTTTGCTTGGGAAGGACAGGGAGTCCGAGGCAAGACTCGGACTGATAGAGACTGACCACGGACAGATAAGAACTCCGATTTTTATGCCCGTGGGTACTGTTGGCTCTGTCAAGGGTGTGTATCACAGGGATTTGAATGAGGATATCAAAGCGCAGATTATTCTTGGGAACACATATCACCTCTACCTCCGCCCGGGTCTGGATATTCTTCGTGCTGCAGGGGGCGTTCACAAGTTCACTTCGTGGGAGAAGCCTGTCCTTACCGACAGCGGCGGGTTCCAGGTCTTTTCTTTGGCGCAGAGCAGGAAGATAACTGAAGAAGGGTGCATTTTCCAGAGCCACATCGATGGTTCCCGTCATATCTTCACACCTGAGAACAATGTTGATACGCAGAGGGTGATCGGCGCGGACATAATAATGGCCCTTGATGAGTGCTGCCCGGGTGACGCTGACCGCAGATATGCTGAAAAGTCCTTGAGGCTTACCCAGAGATGGCTTGAGAGGTGCCTCCGCCGGTTCGATGAAACGGAGCCTCTTTACGGCTATTCACAGACATTCTTTCCGATAGTGCAGGGTTGTGTATATCCGGACCTTCGCCGCGAGGCTGCAGAACACGCTGTCTCTTTCGACAGGGAGGGATATGCAATAGGCGGTCTTGCTGTAGGTGAACCTACCGAGAAGATGTACCAGATGATCGAGGTGCTGCACCCTATACTTCCTAAAGACAAGCCGCGATACCTGATGGGGGTCGGCACTCCGTCCAACCTGCTTGAAGCGATAGCCAGAGGTGTGGATATGTTCGACTGTGTGATGCCTACCCGAAACGGGCGCAACGCCATGCTCTTCACAAGCGAGGGGACGATACATATCCGCAACCGCAAGTGGGCTGAAGATTTCTCTCCTCTGGATCCGAACGGTACATCTTTCGTGGACAAGCAGTACACGAAGGCCTATCTGCGTCATCTCTTCATCTCAAGGGAGATGCTTGCCGCACAGATTGCCAGCCAGCATAATCTTGCTTTCTATCTCAATCTTGTAGAGCAGGCGCGGGAGCATATTGCAGCCGGGGATTTCCTAAGATGGAAGGACGAAATGGTCAGGAAACTGGATAACAGACTATGAAACTGCCGCATATAAAGTTGTTGGACTGGTATATAATCAAGAAGTACATAGGAACGTACTTCTTCACCATCCTCATTGCGGTGGCAATCATCATCATCTTCGACATCAGCGAGAAAATCGAGAAGTTCGTGGAGCATCAGGCTCCGCTTGACGGAATAATATTCGACTACTATGCCGGATTCATTCCGTGGATTCTCAATACATTCTGCCCGCTGTTCGTGTTCGTTTCGGCAATCTTCTTCACTTCCAAGCTCTCACAGAACAGCGAGATAATTGCGATGCTCTCAACCGGAGTCAGCTTCAAGAGGCTGCTTGCACCGTATATGGCATCTGCCGCGCTGATTGCTGCGTTCTCAATGATACTTGGCTTCTACATCATCCCTCCTGCCAACAAGACAAGGCTTGATTTCGAGGACAAGTATGTGCGTCCGAAGGATGTGGTGAGCAATCAGAGGAACATCCATTATCAGGTATCTCCCGGAGAGTTCATGTATGTGGAACAGTTCAGCACGTGGAGCAACACAGCCTACAGGTTCACTCTTGAGAAGATTGAGGACGATAAGCTTGTATCCAAGCTTTCGGCCGAGTCCGCTGCCTGGGACACGACTTTCAACGGCTGGCGGCTGCATAATTATTTCCAGAGGGATTTCTATGGGGAAAGTGAGATGGTCGAGGCGGGGAATACGCGTGATACGGTACTTGCTGTGACTGTGGATGACTTCTACCGCAGGGAGAATTATGTCGCTTCCATCAATCAGAAGGAATTGAACGAATATATAAGGATTCAGAATATGCGCGGGGATGCAGCGGTGAAGAAATCACTCATCGAAAAGCACAACCGCATTGCGATGCCGTTCTCAGCCTTCGTCCTTTCCGTAATTGCGGTCTCCCTTTCTTCACGCAGGAAGAGAGGCGGTCTCGGATTGAATATAGGTATCGGCATTGCCCTGAGTTTCATCTATATACTCTTTATGCGATTCAGCGAGATGTTCGTGCGGACAGACACGCTTCCTGTGATTGTCGCCATCTGGCTGCCGAACTTCATCTTCTCGATAGTCGCGTTCGTCCTGTACAAGCTTGCACCGAAATAATATCAACAATCAATACAAATGGCAACAAAACAACAAAAACAGATGAGGCTCAGGCTCATCGTGATGAACTTCCTCATCTTTGCGGTATGGGGTTCATACCTCTGCTCTCTTGGCATATACCTCGGCCGTGTGGGAATGGGCGCCAAGATCGGCTCATTCTTCGCAATACAGGGAATTGTATCTCTCTTCATGCCTGCTTTGATGGGTATTGTGGCTGACCGCTGGATTCCTGCCCAGCGTCTTCTCGGAATCTGCCATCTGCTCGCATCCGTTTTCATGGCCCTCGCGGCATTTATGGGGATGAAGTACGGAGATTCTGTCACCTTCGGACAGCTTTTCCCATTCTATGCGTTGAGTGTGGCATTCTTCATGCCAACAATCGCTCTTGGCAATTCAGTTTCATACAGCGCATTGACCTCTGCGGGTATGGACACCGTGAAGGATTTCCCACCAATCAGGGTATTCGGTACGATAGGGTTCATCCTTTCAATGTGGATTGTCAATTTCACGGGGTTCAAGAACACCTATATGCAGATGATGGTTTCTGCTGTCTGGGGACTCGTGCTTTTCGCCTACTCCTTCTCTCTGCCTCAGTGCCCTGTCGCAAAGGCACAGGCGAATGCTTCGATAGTGGATGCTATGGGACTTCGTGCATTCACCCTGTTCAAGCAGAAAAGGATGTGCATTTTCTTCATTTTCTCCTTCCTTTTGGGAATGTGCCTCCAGGTAACGAACGGTTTTGCCACTCCATACCTTGATGCTTTTGGCAAATCGGCAGACTATGTCGATGCTTTTGCTGTCAGGAATAATGTTTTCCTGTCTTCAATATCACAGGTTTCCGAGACTCTCTGCATATTGTTGATCCCGTTCTTCCTCCGCAAGTTCGGAATCAAGAAGGTTATGATAATATCTTTCATCGCGTGGTTCCTCCGGTTCGCACTTCTCGGAGCAGGTTCGCCGACCGGTTTCGGACTTATCCTCTTCATCCTCTCGATGATTGTCTATGGAGTTGCATTTGATTTCTTCAATATATCAGGCTCTCTCTTCGTAGACCAGAACACGGATGTCAGCATTCGCTCAAGCGCACAGGGTGTGTTTATGGTGATGACCAACGGCCTCGGAGCAACTCTCGGATCGTACTGCGCCGGTGCAGTGGTGAACCACTTCACTCTCGGTGTCGAGGATTTCGGTCAGCTTATGGCAGGATGGTCAAATGCCTGGTATGTATTTGCAGGGTTCGCGCTCCTCGTCGGCATTGTATTCGCCCTTGTATTCAAGTACAGGCACAATCCGGCTACAACTGGAAATCAACAATAATCGGTCTGTGGTCCGACGGGTGCCAGAAGTTCGACACGTGCGCCGGATTCCTTACAGGCTCGGTATATGAGTCGTAGATGATTGAAGCATCTACGACTTTTTTGTTGAGTGCAGGGGAAAGATATACAAAGTCGATGCGGCTCTGCCCGTGTGTCGATGAGATGAATTTCTTTGGATAGCGGTCCTTGATTACGTCCACGTACGGTGTGCTGTTGAGGATGAAGTCGTGTACAAGGAAACGGGTGTCATCTTCAGGATAGTTGTAGAAGTCGTTGTCCACGCGTGAGCGGGCGTTATGGTCTCCCATCATCATCCAATATTCATCGGCTGAGTCAGGGTGGGTGAGGATGGTGTGGTTGCAGATGTACTCTATCTCCATCCTGCGGTACTTGTCACCTTCGTTTGCGTTGCGGCTGGCCTCCTGGTCGGTGGCACGGTATGCCCATTTCTGTGGCCAGGTATGCAGCGTGACAATGTTGAGCTTCTTGCCGAAAACGTCCATAGTGGCCCATCCGGCACCGTGAGTCACGACGCTGTCGGGCTCTGCTCCTACGATCCGCTCAACGTTTTCAATAGGATACCTGGAAGTTATCACTTGCGGATAGCTGTCGCGATGGCCTCCGACATAAACGTACTGATGGCCGTAGCGTGCAGCAAGTTCCTTCCATCCGTCCACAAGGTATCTTTCCTGAGGCTTCATATAGTCGGCGGTTCCGTTGTAGTAGATGCTCTGACCCTCGCACCATACGCAGATGTCGGGATTCCGGCTGCTGACCCAGGCGACGAAGCGGTCGTAGTTGTCGTCCTGTCCGTCCCACATTCCGTTCTGGATGTTCCAATAAAGAAGGCGCAGGTTGCGGTAACCGCAGAGAGATGCGAAATATGAGCGCAAATCATCCCATTTGTAATATGGGCCTGACCAGGTCTTGAGTGCCGGGATTGTTGTCTCGCGTTCGTTGCGCAGAATCTTCACAAGTATGTCGCTATTCTTGTTCCGGTAGAATATGAGCTGGAGGTTCGAGCCCATCGGCATCAGGTCGAAGATGAATGCTCCGTTCTCTTTAGAAGCCTTTGCCATCGGGACAGGATTCTCCATTCCTTCGAGCTTGAGCAGGCAGATGAGAGGAAGAAGTCCGGAGTCGTGTCCGAAACGGAAGTCCGCTGCGCGGTTGTTCCCCTCCACTGCAGCGTCAGCTTTCTCGATGATATCCCTGAGTATTGCGGTGGATGTGTTTTCAAGGGCGTTATCGTTCTCTGCGGACCATCCCATATTGTCGTAGTGATTCATATTGTCGCATTCCCAAAGTGCAAACAGCTCATCATCAGTGAAATAGTTGTATATGTCGTGAATGTCCTCATCAAGGCACTGGGTGATGCTTGCCTCATAGAAAAGACGGTAGCACATCTGATGGGCATCCTTGTAGGGAGAGAGGATTTCTGAAGCCTTCTCTGTGTCGTTGAACCAGGCGGACATCACTCTCTGCGGGTTGAAATCCGCGTGGAGGACCGAATCAAGTGTGGCATTGTGGCGGGCTTTGTCGAAAGGTTTGGACCCGCCCTTGAGGATGTAATGCATATATCTGTCACCTGTGTACATACTGATATTCAGTTCCGGTGCATCAGCTTTCAGCTGCATCTGGAAATTCGCCATGCTCTGTATGCATCTCTGGATGGTGCTGGAGGCGGCCATCACCTCCCTGCGGTCTTTCTGCTTGAAGACCTGCGGCACTCTTTCATACAGCCTGTGGGCGATTCCCTGATGCTCCAGGGAACCTTTTTGGGTAAGATATCCGAGCATGTCCTGATGGGTCTCTCTCAGTTGCTTCAAATCGCGGAAGAGCTGCATTCCTTCGTTGGTCAGAAGCCCTTTGTCGGCGGCCTCACCGAAAATCCGGCACAGGTTGTCCATCTCTTTGTAAGAGGTCATATATCTGCTGCCGTGCCTGCCGTAGTGGCTGACGTAGAATGGCTTGTATCCGCTTGGGGCGGGAGTGTCAGCGATGGTTGCCGGTGCTTCGTAGGAGTGGAATACACCTGCGAGCCTTTCAGGATTCTGATTGATGAGTTCTTTTGGATTCTGTGCTCCCAGAGTGAAGGCCGAAGTGAGAGCGAGGATTGTCAGTATATGTTTCATTGTATGTGAGTTATTTCATTGGGTTTCAAAACGGGTCCTTATTCCTGTCCGGAGATGAATCTGTGGTATATGTGTTCCACTGCTTCAGCGGTGGGGTGCGAACCGTCGGGAGCATAGTAGCTGTGGTCACGCAGTTCGTCAATCATTATTTCGTATGAAGGGAAATATTCCACCTGTCCGCTGAACTCCCTTACGAGGGATTCCTCAGCCAGAAGCAAGGTGGCCTTGCTGACCTGGTTGCCGTGCAATCCGTCGGCAGTATGCCTTATCGGGCTGACTGTCAGAATCCAACGCTTTTCCGGGTGGCGGGTGATTATCGGGCGGTAAAGAGCCGTTATATCTTCAACCGTCAGCAGTTCCCTCGTAAATTCGCGAGCGGGGACTTTGTGACAGTTGGCGACTATCTTTCCATCTGCATTATGGCGGAACACCCACGATGTCCCGAATGTCAGTATGCAAGTGTCAGCTTCACTGAAATATTCTACAGCCCTGTTGAGCGCGGCATTGGCATCTTCAAGGAAGAGTTCTGCCGTATTACGTGCGAAAGAGCCGTGATGGCTGAAAGAGACATAGGAGAAAACACCTTTCGAGGCATCATCGACCCGCCTTATCACATCTTCATACGTGAATTTACGACCGCTTTCCAGCCTCGTGATGGAATCGGCGATTGATGCAGGGTTGAACAGGATTCCGAAAGGGTTGAGCAGCACGTCGAAACCATCTTCAATGAGGTGTTTTCCTATCTCCGTGGAGAAACAGGAACCTGTCATTAAGATTCTTTCCTTTCTGGATATCATAGGCTGTTCTTGATTTTTTCCAATCCGGAGCGTTTCAGCCCGGAATCCCGGAAGAGGGAGTCGAAATCTTCCTGAGTCATCTTCCTCCAATCTTCCGGTTTCAAATTTACGAAAATATCCTTGTTCTTCTCCAACTCTTCCCAACCATCCACATCTTTGTTCCAGGGACAGACCTTGAGACACTCTTCACAACCGAAGATCCATCCTTTGCAGTCCACAGCATCCGGCGACAGGTCCTTGGATTCTATTGTGTGGTAAGAGATACACCGTCCCGCATCGATGGTGCTTGATTTTCCGTTCCATTCGAGGGCTCCGGTGGGGCAGGCCCCGCGGCATCTGCCGCACTCCCCGCAGGAGGATACTTCCGTAGGAGCGTGAGGCTCGAAACTGTCGTACGGAATGTTGCAGATTATCTCCGAGATTATTGTTCTGAGCCCGAACTGCGGGGAAATGAGGAAGTTGTTCCTGCCGATGAAGCCAAGCCCCGCCTTTGCGGCCCAATATCTTTCAAGCACTGGTGCGCTGTCCACGAACGCTCTTCCTTCAAAAGGCGGGAGTCCAAGTGTGTGACACTGCTTCCGGAGATGTTCCATTACTCGGAAGAGCCTTCTTTTGATGGCACTGTGGTAATCCTCTCCTTGTGCAAAGCCGGCCACCCCTCCGTGGTCCGGGCCGTATGGGGTCAGAAAACAGAGTATTGTCATAGCGCCTTCAACAAGGGCACGGGGATTGAAACGTTTGTCAATATTCCTTGCAAGATAGTCCATCGAGGCATTGCACCCTCTTTCAAGATAAGACAGGAATGACTCTTTCAGTTCGGATGGAACGCTGGAGACCTCCACCGGCGCGTAATCCACAAATCCGTAGTCGGATGGGATGATGGTTATCTTTTGCTTGTCAATCACTTGCTTGCTGCAGAGGCTTTATGGACTTGCGGACCGCCGGAATCAGGGCTCTCTGCCGGGCCCGGCAGCCCTTCGCAAATTTAGCAAAAACTATGCTTTTTATTTATATTTGCACCGTTTGTTTCAGATAAGTATGTCATCAAAGAACATTTCTGCCGTCAATTCTGACGGAATTATGGGAAACCGCCTGAAAGGATTGAATGGCATCAGAGCTTTGGCAGCGCTGATTTTGCTGTGGGGACACACTTTCCAGGCCGATTTTGGAAAATGGGGGGGTGGATTGGATGATTTGCAGATCCCGCTACCAGTCTGTTGCGCCTACATATTCTTTGTCCTTAGCGGTTTTCTTGCCGGGTACAGATGCAAGCCGGTTTCTTCAGTATCTGCCTACTACAAGAAAAAAGCAAAACGACTCTTGCCGCTTTATTATTCGTACATTATTATTTCCATAGTCGTTTTCTCCCTCCTCGGAAGGTCGGATGAAATATTGAACAAAGGATTGTGGCTTTACATAATACCTTTTCCAAACATTCCCTTCTGTACATCTACCGGAATTCTTCCTTTGGTTCATCTGTGGTTCCTTGGCTCGCTGATTTTCTTCTATCTTGTCTTCCCTTTCTTTACGAGAATCAAGGAAAGCAGGCTCCTCTATGTTTCTGCAGCGATATGTATAAGTTGGGCACTGGCGAAGTGGGGAATTTATGCTTTAGTCGGCAAAGATACTTTCCTATATCGGTTTTGGGGGACATCAGGGATTGACTGCCTTTTCGGAGGAGTGTTCCTTGGATTGCTGGCAAAAGGCAGAAACCCGTTTGTAGAGAGGCTGGCATCATCAAAAGCGGTATGTCTGATTGCCTGGATTCTCTTTCTTACTTCCGGTCTATACGGAAACCATATTCCTGCTCCTGTAAGGACAGAGTTCATGGCAGTAATAACGATGTTGATGATAATCAGCCAGATGCCTGCCAAGCCGATTGTCAGTCTTGACAACAGGCTGTGTGAATGGCTTGGTGACATTTCTTTTGAGATATATGTGAGTTCAATCTTGTTGATTATACTGTTGTCTGCATTGTATGAAAGTTCCGGTGTGGTTTGCCCTGCCATTGTAATTTGGGCGGTAGTCACATTTGTGGTGATAGCTTGCTCCAAGGCTATGAATTTTCTGCTGAAGTTGATTGAATAAAGAAAAAACGTAGTATATTTGTACCCGTAATGAAAATGTCAAACAACAACCGCCATCATCATCACCGTATCTGAAAGATAGGGTGAGCGGATTGTTGTTCAAGGATAATGAAAGGCTTGCCCGGAAAGGCAGGCCTTTAATGTTTTAGAAACAGGTTTAGTTAGTTTGAATATGCTGAAGATTGCATTACAGTCAAAGGGAAGGCTGAATGAAGACAGCCTCGACCTCCTGAGAAGTATCGGTATCAACATCGATGAACCGAAACGGAAGTTCTTCTCGAAGGCAAAGAATTTTGAAATGGAAGTTCTTTATATGCGCGATGATGACATCCCGCAACTCGTGGAAAGCGGAACAGCGAGTCTGGGGATAGTCGGACTGAATGAGGTGGCGGAAAAGGGCGCTGATGTGGAAGTGGCATCGAAGCTGGGCTTCGGAGCCTGCCGCCTCAGCCTTGCCATACCAAAGACCGAAGAATATACAGGCCTTTCCTATTTTGAAGGCAAACGCATAGCCACATCATACCCGAATATCCTTCGTAATTTTCTCAGGGAGAACAATATCAACGCAAAGATAGAGGTAATTACCGGGTCAGTGGAAATATCTCCGGCAGCAGGCATATCCGAAGCCATATTCGACATTGTCTCTTCCGGCAGTACCTTGGTGTCCAACGGGTTGGTTGAGGTAGAAAGAGTATTTGAGTCCGAAGCGGTACTCATTGCAAACAGGAATATCACTCAGCAGGAACGTGCGAGTCTCGACGAAATCCTTTTCAGAATAGATTCCGAAAAGTTGAGCCGGGGCAAGAAGTATCTGCTGATGAACATCCCGACTGCATCACTTGATGAAGCTGTAAAGATTCTTCCTGCGATGAGAAGCCCGACTGTGATGCCGCTCGCCTCCGAAGGCTGGTGTTCCTTGCATTCGGTGGTCGAAGAGTCCTCTCTTTGGGAGAAAGTGCGCCAGTTGAAGGCAATCGGTGCGGAAGGAATCCTTGTTATAGATCTTGACAAAATCATTATTTGATGAATATTGTTATCAATCCCGGTAAAGAGCAATGGAAGGCTCTTGCAGAGCGCGTTACTGCTGATAATTCTGAAATAGAAGAACGGGTGCGCGCCATTGTAGCCAAAGTGAAGGCTGGCGGAGACGCAGCTTTGAGGGAAATAGCGGAGGAAATTGACGGTTTTGTTCCGGACGATTTCCGCGTCAGTGCCAAAGAGTTCGAGGATGCGTTCAATGCAATTGACAGCCACGTCCGTGAAGCAATCGACCGTGCCTATGAAAACATCTATGCATTCCATAAGGCTGAGGTTCCCCGGCGCATTACTGTGCGCACCGCTGAAGGTGTCACCTGCATCCAGAAACCGGTTCCGATAGGAAGTGTGGGCCTTTACATCCCCGGAGGTACGGCTCCTCTTTTCTCAACCGTGCTTATGCTCGGAGTTCCTTCTCTTATCGCGGGATGTCCGCGCAGGATACTATGCACTCCTGTCGGGAAGAACGGGAGAATCTGTTCGGAACTGCTTTACAGCGCTTGGAAATGCGGTATTCGTGATATCTTCAAAATAGGTGGTGCTCAGGCAATTGCCGCGATGGCTCACGGAACCGGAAGCATTCCGAAGGTGGATAGGATCTTCGGCCCCGGGAACAGGTATGTGACTTGCGCCAAGCAGCTGGTCAGCAGAGAAAACGTGTCCATCGACATGCCGGCAGGCCCTTCCGAAGTGATGGTCCTTGCCGACAGGACTGCCAGCCCCGTCTTCGTTGCAGCCGACCTGTTGTCACAGGCAGAACACGGACGTGACAGCCAGGCGATTCTTGTGACCACTGACGAAACCTTTGCCGGGGAGGTATTCGCGGAAGTTGAAAGGCAGGCATCTCTGCTCCCGCGCCGTGAAATGGTCGAGGGCTCTCTTGCAGGCAGCTGCATAATTGTGTTCGATGAAAAGGCGAAACTATCGGAATTTGCTGATTATTACGCACCTGAACATCTTATCATATCTATGGAGGATGCCGATGAGATAGCGGAAAACATTACGGCTGCAGGCAGCGTCTTCATTGGCAACTATACTCCGGAGAGTGCCGGAGACTACGCATCAGGCACCAATCACACTCTTCCTACCTCAGGATGGGCCCGTTCCTTCAGCGGAGTGAACATAGACAGCTTCATCCGGAAGATGACTCTTCAGAAAATAACCCCTGAGGGCTTGCGCGGCCTTTCGGACACAATTGTGTCTATGGCTGAAGCCGAAGGTCTTCAGGCACACGCGAACGCTGTGAAGGTACGTATCGGAGCTATGGGAGAGGCAGGTGAAGGAGAATCCTGCAAAGATATCAGTTCGCTGGTGCGTGAAAACATTGCTTCTCTCTCTCCATATTCGACGGCAAGGGATGATTTCAAAGGGAAAGCGAGCATCTACCTCGATGCAAACGAAAGCCCGTTCAACAACGGATTCAACCGCTACCCTGACCCTCGTCAGGCCGTGCTCAAGGAAAGAATCTCCGCCATCAAGGGCCAACCTGTGGAGCGTATATTCATCGGTAACGGGAGCGATGAGGCCATTGACTTGATGTACAGGATATTCTGTATGCCGGGAAGAGACAACGCGGTGGCGGTTGCCCCTACTTACGGAATGTACAAGGTAGCTGCGGCAATCAACGATGTCGAATATCGCGAGGTGCAATTGGGAGACGATTTTTCGTTTGACGCTGATGCAGTTCTCTCTGCTGCTGACAAGCTGACAAAACTGCTCTTTATATGCTCTCCCAACAACCCTACCGGAAACGCATTCGACTGCAGCGACATAATGGATGTAGCACGCCGTTTCAACGGAATTGTGGTGGTGGATGAGGCTTATATTGATTTTTCCGGCAAAGGAACGATGCTTGGTTGCGGCTTGAACAATGTCGTTGTGCTTCAGACGCTCTCCAAAGCGCGTGGAATGGCAGGCCTGCGTCTCGGACTTGCATTTGCGGACCCTTACATCATAGGTCTGATGTCGTCAGTCAAATATCCGTACAATATAAGTCAGGCTGCCATTGACAAGGCGATGGATATGCTGAAGAATCCGGTTGCAGATCAGGTGGCTACTCTGATTGAAGAGCGTGCCAAACTCGCCGCAGCGCTTGAGCGGGTCGGCATCGTGAAAAGAATCTGGCCGAGTGATGCTAACTTCATCCTTGCCCGCTTCGACGATCCGAACGCTATGTATGACTATCTTTCAGCCAACGGGGTGATTGTCCGCAACCGTAACAGTGTCAGAGGTTGTGAAGGCTGCCTGCGGCTGACCGTCGGCACTCCTGAAGAGAATGAACAACTTATAAAACTGCTTTTGAAATATGAAGAAGGCAATATTCATTGACCGTGACGGTACAATCATAAAGGAGCCTGAGGATGAACAGGTGGATTCGCTGGAAAAACTGAGTTTCGTACCCGGTGCCATCGGAGCGCTCAAAATTCTCCGTGGCCTTGATTACGAACTTGTGATGGCAACCAACCAGGACGGCCGCGGAACTGATGCCTTCCCTGAGAAGGACTTCGCCATTCCCCACGAGAAGATGCTTGAAGTGCTGGAAGGTGAAGGGATTATATTTGATGACTTCTTGATTGACAATCATTTTCCTCAAGATAACTCCCCTATGCGCAAACCTGGGACCGGGATGTTCACAAAGTATCTTTCAGGCGGATATGACCTTTCCCAAAGCTATGTTATCGGAGATCGTGACACAGATGTGACTCTTGCTTTGAATCTTGGAGCAAAGGCATTCAAACTCGGACAAGGATGCTCCTGGGCTGACATCGCCGAGGCAATCCGCCGTTCTCAGCGCCGTACGGAGATTTGCCGGAAGACGCGTGAGACAGACATTCGAGTGATGGTGGACCTCGACAAGAGCGGTGAGTCGTATGTGGACACAGGGCTCAAGTTCTTCGACCATATGCTTGACCAGATACATCATCACGCCGGTATCACGTTGCAGATAAGCTGCAAAGGTGATCTTGAGGTGGATGAACACCACACCATTGAGGATGTCGGTATTGCGTTGGGAGAGGCTGTCGCACAGGCCCTCGGGGACAAGCGCGGTATAGGCCGTTATGGATTTGCGCTCCCGATGGATGAAAGCTGCGCGCTGGTTTTGATGGATTTCGGGGGCAGGATAGATTTCTCCTGGGATGTTGAGTTCACACGCGAATATGTGGGTGACGTACCGACCGAGATGTTCAAGCATTTTTTCCAGTCGCTTTGCAGTGCATCCCGCTGCAATCTGCGCATCGAGGCCAAGGGTGAGAACAACCATCATATTGCTGAAAGCATATTCAAGGCGTATGCCCGTGCTCTCAAGAGTGCGGTAAGACGTGAACCGTTTGATTATGAACTGCCGAGCAGTAAAGGAGTGTTATGATAGCAATAGTTGACTACGGTGTCGGCAATCTCCGCTCTGTGGAGAACGCTCTCAAGAGACTTGATGCAGAATATCTGCTGACTGACAATCCTGAAATAATCCGTACCGCTTCGAAGGTCATCCTGCCCGGTGTGGGAAATGTTGCTGAAGCAATGTTCAAGCTCCGGGAAAAGGGGTTGGTGGAGCCGATTCGCAACCGCCGCAGGCCGCTGCTTGGCATCTGCGTCGGGATGCAGGTTCTCTGCCGTCACAGCGAAGAGGGTGATACTGACTGCATAGGCCTTTTCGACACCGACGTGACAAAGTTCAGTGAGGAACCGGGACTGAAAGTCCCACATATGGGGTGGAACAGAATCAACAACCTCTCTTCCAAACTCTTCAAGAACATCAGTGAAGGAGCATACGTTTACTTTGTACACTCATACAGGCCACAGATATGCCGGGATACAGTCGCAACGACGGATTACGGCGGGCTTTTCAGCTGTGCGCTCAAATATGAGAATTTCTACGGGACTCAGTTCCATCCCGAAAAGAGCGGAGATGTCGGAGAAGAGATAATCAGGAACTTTCTTGCCCTATGATAGAGATTATTCCCGCAATAGATCTGATTTCAGGCCGGTGTGTCCGCCTGAGCAAAGGGGATTACAGTACCCGCAAGGAATACGGTGATCCGTTCGATATGGCCCGGCAGTTTGCAGATGCAGGAGCCCTCAGGCTGCACCTTGTAGACCTTGACGGGGCGAAGGAGTCCGAACCACGGAATCTTGCCACACTTGAAAGAATTGCATCTCTCGGAACTATGAAGATAGAATGGGGTGGAGGCATAAAGAGCAGGGATGCGCTGAAGAGTGTTCTTGAAAGCGGGGCGGACTTTGCAATAATCGGCAGTGTGGCTGCAACTTACCCAGAACTCTTTGAGGAGTGGCTGGAAGAGTTCGGAGCAGGACATATCATTTTCGGAGCGGATACGCTCGAAGGCCGTCTGCGCGTAAAAGGGTGGCTCGAAAGTGCTCCGATGTCATTGAATGACCTTCTGAAACGGTTTTCAGACCACGGTTTGAAGCAGGTCATCTGTACGGACATATCGCGTGACGGTATGCTTTCCGGCCCGAATACGGAACTGTATGTCGGATTGCAGAACTCTTTTCCAAAGATTGATTTCACCGTATCCGGTGGCATAAGTTCGATGGATGATATCCGCAGTCTTGACTTACTGGGCCTCAGGAGAGTGATTGCAGGCAAGGCATTCTATGAAGGAAAAATCAAGTTGGAGGATCTTGGCAAATGGTGGCAAAACGAATAATTCCGTGTCTGGACGTAAACGAAGGTAAGACCGTTAAAGGAGTCAATTTCTTGAATCTCAGGGAAGTTGGGGATCCGGTCGAGCTTGGGGCACACTATGCCTGTGGCGGGGCGGACGAATTGGTGTATCTTGACATAAGTGCGACTTTCGAAGGACGCAGGACCTTTACTGCGCTTGTGGAGCGCATAGCTGACCGTATCAATATCCCGTTCACCGTAGGGGGCGGCATTTCAGAATTGGATGATGCTGCAAGGCTGCTTGACTCCGGAGCTGACAAGATTTCCATCAACAGTGCGGCGATTGCACGTCCCGAGCTTATCAGCGAGATAGCGGACAAGTACGGCAGTCAGTTCGTGGTGATTGCGATAGATGCCAAGTTATCTCCCGATGGCCGCTGGATGGCCACGACCCACGGCGGGCGTCACCTTACTGACCTCGACATTTTCGAATGGGCTCACGAAGCCCAGGAAAGGGGAGCGGGCGAATTGCTTCTCACATCAATGGAACACGACGGGGCAAGATGCGGTTATCCTTGCGATTTGTTCGCCAGAATCAACGGTCTGTTGAAAATTCCAGTCATCGCTTCCGGTGGAGCCGGTACCATTGACGATATTTTTGACGTGCTGGACAAAGGACATGCTGACGCTGCTCTTGCAGCAAGCATCTTCCATTATGGCACATACACCATAAAGGAGGTCAAGGAAGAATTGAACAGAAGAAACATGAAAGTTAGAATATGATGAAGTTTGAAGATTTCAACCTGTCGAAATGTGCAGACGGTCTGCTGCCTGCCATCGTTCAGGATGCCACCACCCTCAAGGTGCTGATGCTCGGATATATGAATGCCGAAGCTTTTGAAAGGAGCGTGGAAACAGGATGTGTGACTTTTTGGTCACGCACGAGAAAGACCCTGTGGACCAAGGGTGAGACCAGCGGCAACTATCTGCACATAAAAGAGATGTATGCGGACTGTGATGCAGATACACTGCTCATAAAAGCAGAACCGTCCGGACCGACCTGCCACCGTGGTACCACAGCCTGTTTCGACACCCCGGAAGATGAAGGATTCGTAAGAAAGCTCGGAGAAATCATCAGGAAACGTCACGAGCAGATGCCGGAAGGTTCCTATACGACACGCCTCTTCCTGAAGGGCGCTCCTGAAATAGCAAAGAAAGTCGGTGAGGAATGTACGGAATGTGTCATCGAGGCCATCGGAGGAAACCGTGACCGTTTCATATATGAAGCCTCAGACGTTTTCTATCACCTTCTCGTTTTGATGGAGCAACAGGGCTGCTGCATCGCAGACATAGAGAGGGAACTGTCGCTCAGACACTTTCAGGATACTTCGAAGGCGTAGGAGTCAGGGTCGCGGAAACCAAGCAGGAAGTCGTGGATGTCCATACGCTTCTTCCCGGCGAGCTGGAGGTTGATTATTCGCAGTGAATCAGTTCCGCATTTCACTTCAAGGAAACTCTTGCCGTCGGATGTGATGCTGCCCGCCGGCGCACCGCCGTTGCCGGATTTTACGACGTATGTCTCGAATATCTTGACATTTGTCTTCTGCTCGCCTTTTACAAGGACTCCGAATGCGGCAGGGTATGGACTCAAGCCTCTGATCAGCAGATGGATTGTGCGGGCATCTTCTCTCCAGTCAATCTTGCAGAGCTCCTTCGTGAGTTTAGGGGCTGGCTTGATTGTGCGTGAGCCTGCTTCCTGCTCGTATGGTTTGGTCTGGCGGTTCTCGATTGCGTCCACAGTCTTGAGGACTAAGTCGCAACCCATCTTCATAAGTTTGTCGTGAAGGTCACCGGCATCTTCATAATCTTCTATATTGCAGGATTCCTGGAACAATATTCTGCCCGTATCTATCTGCTCGTCAATCATGAACGTAGTGACACCCGACACTCTCTCCCCGTTGATGATGGCCCAGTTGATAGGGGCAGCACCTCTGTACTGAGGAAGAAGTGAAGCGTGAAGATTGAATGTTCCGAGAGCAGGCATGCTCCAAACCTCTTTCGGAAGCATCCGGAATGCCACCACCACGAAGAGGTTTGCGTTGAATGAGCGCAATTGTTCAAGGAACTCAGGGTCCTTGAGCTTCACCGGCTGGAGGACGGGAAGATTATGCTCTACGGCGTACTTCTTTACGGCACTTTCGTTCATCGAGAGGCCTCTGCCGCTCGGTTTGTCGGGAACGGTCACTACAGCAACCACTTCATATTCGCTGTTCATCAGAGCATCAAGCTGGGCCACGGCAAATTCCGGCGTTCCCATAAAAACGATGCGGATCTTTCCACCGCCTTTTCTGAACAGTCTGTTCATAGTTCTGTTGTATGCTTTAGAAATCTTGCGTTTTACGGTCTTGAAGAATTCCTTGTAGAAATCAACGTTGAAAATTGATGAGTCCTGTGTGGATTTGCGAGTCAGGAATATACCTATTGGCAGGAGGACGGCTGAGGAGATGACGGCGCCCATAAATGGAGGGACCGTTCCGGTTTGGGCAAGCCTTTTTCCCACAGTGTCAATCACATAGTACAACAGGAAGAAGAACACGGAAATGACCATAGGCGTACCGAGGCCTCCTTTACGTATCAGTGCGCCAAGAGGGGCTCCTATGAAGAAGAAAAGGAGGCAGGCTATGGAAAGAGTGAACTTGCGGAACCTTTCCACCTCAACTTTGAGAAGATGGTCCATATATCTCTCTTTCTGACCCTCGAAGCCTTTCACCATTTCAGAAATCTCTTCGAAATTTTCCAGACACCTCAATATCATCGACTTCTCCTTTTCACCGGAGAACTTGCCATCAGCATTTGCAAAGACCATTTCCCTGTCAAGAGGCTTGTCAAGGAAGGTTTTGTTGAACATAGTGTCAATCTGCCTGAAATATGTGAGCCTGCTCCCTGAAAGCCATCTTTTGTAGTGCTGGAGTTCAAGCGTATCAAGTTCCCGGTAAAGGGAATCCCTGTCGAAGACAAGCTGCTTGAGATTGCGCGCCATCACTTCATCCCCGTAGCGCGATTCCTCGGAACGTGAGAAACTGTAGTTCTGAAGTGGTACTATCACCTGCTGGTAGTCGAAGGCTACGCGGCTCAGGTCTATCATCGTGTCGCGGTAGGTCATTACGTTGTCCTCCTGATAGGAGCAACCGTCGTACAGGTCGAAGATCAGATTCTGCTTGTCGGGAGTGACGTTTATCTTCCCGGATTGGGCAAGAGTCATATTTGTGTTGCCCGAATAATTTGTATGGTCGTAGATGATGAGGTTGTGCATCGTGCCGTCGTCATCGGTGGAGCCGATGCGGAGGATGTAGCCGTCGATTCCGTTGTAGAATGTCCCTGTCGGAATCTTTATTTCATCCTTTGTCTTTGCAATGTCCTCGCGCAAGGTGTATATCTTGTTGTGTGCCACGGGCACGAGGTTGTTTGCTATGAAGAAAGCGCTGACGCTCACCACGAATGCAAGGATGAATACCGGGAAGAGTATCCTCTTGAGTGAGATTCCGGCAGCCTTCATTGCAAGAATCTCATTGTGCTCGCCAAGCCCTCCGAGTGTCATTATCGAAGCCAGGAGTGTGGCAAGCGGTAATGCAAGCGGAAGAAGGATGGCGGAAGCCCACGCCATGAACTCCATAATGACACCGAGACCCAGACCTTTGCCGACAAGCTCGTCTATGTACACCCACAGGAATTCGAGTGCGAGGGCGAACACGACAACCATCAGGACCGCGAAGAACGGTCCCACGAACTGCTTCATCAGGTATCGGTGAAGTTTCTTCATCCCTATTTTTCAGAAAGGCTCAGCAGTTTTGACTTTGCTTCGGAGAGCCCTTCCACGTTGCGTCCTCCGGCAGTGGCGAGTCCGCTCTGTCCGCCGCCTCCGCCCTGAATGGCTTTCGCTGCCTCTTTGATGTCGGCCTGAGCGTTCTTTCCGGCGGCAACAAGGTCAGCGGAGTACATCAGCAGCAGCTGAGGTTTGCCATCGGCAGCGAATGCAGCTATGATTACGGTGTTCTCAACCTCTTTCTGCAACATAAGAGCGGCATTGCGGAGCATTGATGCATCTGCACATTCGTCTACTATGACGACTTTTCTGCCATCTTTGACCGTTGCCTGAGAAAGGAGGGACTGCTTGAGATCCAAAGTTCTTTCCTTTACGACCTGCTCCATCTGCTTCTTATAGGTCTCGTTTTCCTCCATCATCTTCCTGATCGCCCCTGCGAGGTCAGGAACGTTGTTGAAGAACGATCTTGCAGTGCGGAGAGTCTCTTCCATCCTGTTTATCGAGAGTTCGGCCTCTTCTCCCGTGGTGGCTTCTATCCTGCGGATACCGGCCGCAACAGCGGATTCTGCTGATATCTTGAAAATACCGATGTTCCCCGTTGCACTTGTGTGGCATCCTCCGCAGAGTTCCACACTGCGTCCGAACTTTATGACACGGACGCGGTCGCCGTATTTCTCTCCGAAGAGAGCCATAGCGCCCATCCCGGCGGCCTCCTCCATAGTGGCATTGCGCGTCTCTTCAAGAGGATGGTTCTCACGGATGAGGGCGTTAACCCTCTTTTCAACCTTGTCAATCTGTTCGTCAGAAAGTTTCTCATAATGCGAGAAGTCGAAACGGAAGTATTTGTCGCAGACGAAAGAGCCTTTCTGCTCGACGTGTGTGCCGAGGATCTCTCTCAAGGCCTGATGCAGAAGGTGGGTGCAGCTGTGGTTGTTCGCAATCTTCTGCCTGCGGGCTGTATCGACGGTGAGGGTGAAGGCTGTGGTGCAGTCTTCCGGGACACGGTCCACTATGTGTATTGTAAGATTGTTCTCCTTCACGGTGTTGAGGATGTTAATCCTCTCACCGTTATCGGATACTGCGAATCCGGTGTCGCCAACTTCACCGCCCATCTCTCCGTAGAACGGGGTACGGTCGAACACTACTTGTATCAGCTCCTTGTTCTTGGCCTTGACTGTGCGGTATCTCGACAGCTTTGCTCCCTTGACTTCGTCAGAGTCGTAACCGGTGAACTCCACGTTGTCCACGTGGCAGAATTCCGTCCAGTCGCCGTTTTCAACTGCGGTGGCGTTGCGTGCTCTCTCCTTCTGCTTGCTGAGCTCAATGTTGAACCGCTCCATATCCACCTTGTAGCCGTTGTCGCGCGCGATGAGCTCGGTCAGGTCAATCGGGAATCCGAAGGTGTCGTAAAGAACGAAGGCGTCCTCTCCGGAAATGAGCTTGTCGCTTGACTTCTCCATTATATTGTTGATGAGCTTGAGCCCCTTGTCGAGGGTACGGAGGAATGATTCCTCTTCCTCTCTTATCACCTTCTCAACAAACTCCTCGCTTTCCTTGAGCTGAGGGTAGGCTTCACCCATATCGCTGACCAGCTGCGGCACAAGGCGGCAGAGGAAAGGCTCGTGGAGATTCAGGAAGGTATAACCGTAACGAACTGCCCTTCTGAGGATTCTGCGTATAACGTAACCGGCTTTCACATTGCTCGGCAACTGGCCGTCCGTGATGGAGAAGCTTATGGCACGGATGTGGTCTGCGATTACTCTCATAGCCACGCCCACCTGAGTGTCAGGCTCGTACTTCATACCGCTCATCTTGGAGATAGTATCTATCATTCCTGTGAAAACGTCGGTGTCATAGTTGCTCTTCTTGCCCTGGATGGCCATGCAAAGCCTTTCAAATCCCATTCCCGTATCCACGTGGCGGGCAGGAAGAAGTTCCAGCGAGCCGTTCGCTTTCCTGTTGTACTGCATGAAGACCAGGTTCCATATCTCTATCACGAGGTGGTGTCCCTGGTTTACCATCCTGCTGCCTGGGATTTCAGCAATCTGATCATCACTGCGAAGGTCAATGTGGATTTCGCTGCAAGGTCCGCAAGGTCCGGTGTCACCCATCTCCCAGAAGTTGTCGTGGCGGTTGCCGAGTATGATTCTTTCTTTCGGAAGATACTGGGCCCAGATATCATACGCCTCCTGGTCCATCTTCAGACCGTCAGCCTCATAGCCCTCGAACACAGTTGCGTAGAGCCTCTCCTTCGGAAGCTTGTAAACTTCTGTGAGGAGTTCCCAAGCCCACTGTATGGCCTCTTTCTTGAAATAGTCCCCGAAGCTCCAATTTCCGAGCATCTCGAACATAGTATGGTGGTATGTGTCGTGGCCCACTTCCTCAAGGTCGTTATGCTTTCCGCTCACTCTCAAGCATTTCTGCGAGTCAGTCGCTCTGTTGTAAGGGGCGGTGGCATTGCCGAGGAAGATATCTTTGAACTGGTTCATTCCAGCGTTGGTGAACATAAGTGTAGGGTCGTTCTTAACCACCATCGGTGCAGAAGGTACTACCGTGTGTCCCTTGGCTGCGAAAAAATCAGTGAATGCCTTTCTTATTTCCTTTGAAGTCATAAAATTGTATTTTTCTGCAAAATTAGTTTTTTTTATCGGATTTTAGTAAGTTTGCGAGATTATAATGCGGTAATTGGCCGATGTTCAGGAAGCAAAGGTACATATTCAACAAAGAGACGCTCTCCTATGAGATAGAAAAAGTGAGTTTGGGAAAGGTTGCACGTTCCGTGGGACTGGTCCTTGCACTGGGTCTGGCGTCGTTCGCACTGTACGGCTACCTCTACGTAAAGGTGCTCGGTTACGAACCGCCGAAGTCCGCGATTATTGAGAACCGCAATTCCGAACTCATCGACAAGATTGAACTCATCAACGAGAGAATGGATGAGTACAATGCCCGCCTTGTAGAACTGCAACGGCGTGACAACGTGGTCTATCGTCCGATCTTCGGTATGGATGAGATATCATCCGAGGTGAGGAATGCAGGCTTCGGAGGCATTGACCGCTATTCCTATCTTGAGGACCTCGACCATTCCGACTTTCTTGTTTCGTCTGCGATGAAGATGGATATCCTTTCCAAGAAGATATATGTCCAGTCCCGTTCATACGACGACGTGGCTCTTCTCGCAAAGAGGACCGGTGACATGGCTGCCTGTGTTCCGTCAATCAATCCGGTGAATCCCAAATCGATACGTATTTCAAGTTCATTCGGCTACAGGGTGCATCCTATCAAGAGGGCTGTGATATTCCACGAAGGAATCGATTTCTCGGGCAAGAAAGGTGAACCGGTGTTCGTCACCGGTGACGGAGTCGTCGAGAGCGTGATGAAGAATTTCTTCGGTTATGGAAACCTTGTGGTTGTGGACCACGGATTCGGATACAAGACCAAGTATGCGCACCTCAAGGACATGTTTGTCCGTGAGGGCGACAAGGTCGTCAGAGGCGACCAGATTGCCACTATTGGCAATTCCGGCCAGTCCACCGGGCCGCACCTTCACTATGAGGTCATATACAAAGGCCGTCAGATAAACCCTTGGAACTTCATCGATATGGATATGTCAAGGGACGAGTATTCGGCACTGACACGGCTTGCCCGGAAAAACTGACAGCTATGGCCCGCTTCATCTACGATAAGGAAAATTTACGCTTCAAACTCGAAAAAAGAGGCGTGGCCGGAGTGTTGTGGAGCATCGTCAAGTACATACTCCTGAGCTTTGTGGTTGCTGTGGGCATCTATGTAATCTTTGCGCTTGTATATGATACCGGAAGGGAGAAGATGCTTCTGAGGGAAAACCGTGAGCTCATGGCGCAGCTAGACCAGATGAACGCCAGGATGGACATTATGGGCAAGGCTGTCGAGAATTTGGACCTGAGGGACCGTGAGATATACAACGATGTGTTCAATACCGGCCCGCCGGAGTTCGGATTTGTTCCGGACGACTCCACCACTGATCTGCGCAACCTCTATTCTCTTCACGATAAAGCACTTATAGATGATGCCCACGAAAAGGTCCTTTCCCTGGAGCAGGACGTGGCATCCGTAAACTCTTCACTGGCCCTGCTCGCCGAGAAATTCTCGAAATCGGCGACAGTACGTAGATTCATCCCGTCAATTGTCCCGATAAAGGATTTCAAGTCAGCGCAGACAGGAGCTTCCACCGGCAAGAAGGTCAATCCTTTCTTCAAGAGTATCAGAGAACATACCGGAATAGACCTTCTCGCCCCCGTAGGCACGGAGGTGCTCTGCACGGCTGACGGTTCCGTCACCGGCATTGACAAGTCCAAGAAAGGATTCGGAAACCGCGTCACCGTCACCCACGACGGGGGATATGTCACGACCTATTCACACTTGAGCTCGATAAGCGTGAGCAAAGGACAGAGAGTCAGCAGGGGGATGGTCATAGGAAGAGTCGGTGTGAGCGGGACCACATTCGTGCCCTGCCTCCATTACGAAGTTATCAGGAATGAAAGATATCAGAATCCTGTTTATTTTTTCTTTGCAGACTTGTCCCCTGCCGAGAGTCAGGAAATTCTGATGATGGCGATGAACACGGGACAGTCAATGGATTGATATGGAAAAGATGTACTACACTATCGGAGAGGTTTCCGAAATCCTGTCTGAAGAGAGTTCGACCGTCAGGTTCTGGTCGAATACATTCCCAAGATACATCCGTCCCGAACGGAATGCAAAGGGGAACAGGCTGTTCCACCCGAAGGACATTGAGAATCTGAAATTGATACAGTATCTGGTCAGGGACAAGGGAATGACACTCGATGGCGTGGCCAGGAGGCTCTCCACAAACAAGGAAGGCCTCGACAAGACCTCTCTTATTGTCGAGAAGCTGAAAGGAATAAGGAATCTGCTTGAAGAATTGAAAGAAACTATCTGATGAGAGGCCTGCTCCTATCATATTCCAAGAAAAATTCATAACTTTGCCCGTCTATCCCGCAAGAACACGTATAAATAATATAAAATACTACTATCCAGTAAATTATGGCAACAAAGAAGCTTAACAAGATTGAGGCCCCGATTGACCAGAGGGAAACATTCGTCTCTCTCCAGAAGAATATGTCGGATACTGATGCCGCAACAATGGAACAGAAACTCCGCACTCTTTACCAGATACAGCAGGCGGACACTAAGATTGACAAGATATATCTTCTTCGTGGAGAACTTCCTCTTGAAGTACAGGACCTCGAAGATGAGATTGAAGGCCTCAGGACACGTATTGCAAATGCGAAAGGTGAGATAAGCTCTTTTGAACAGAGCATTTCCGACTACAGGAACAAGCTTGAGGAGTCAAAGATGGAGATTGCCAAGTACGAAGAGCAGCGCAACAACGGAAAGAATAACCGTGAATACGTTTCCCTCAGCAAAGAGATAGAGTATCAGGAACTTGAGCAGAAGATTGCCGAGAAGCGCATCAAAGAGTTCACTTCCGACATCGAAGAGAAGAACGAACTTGTAGCCGAGACTGCAAAGACTCTCGAACTTCGTGAGGCTGACCTCGTCGAGAAGAAGAAGGAGCTTGAGACAATCGTTGAGGAGACCTCGAAGGAAGAGGCTGCACTCAAGGCAGAGAAGGATGAGCTGGTTTCCAAGATTGACGAGCGTATGGTGGTTGCATACAACAAAGTACGCGCCAACGCACACAACCATCTTGCTGTAGTGACCGTAAAGCGCGATGCTTGCGGCGGATGCTTCAACAAGATTCCGCCTCAGAAGCGTCTTGACATCATAGAGAGCAAGAAAATCATCGTCTGCGAATATTGCGGAAGGATTCTCGTAAATCCGGATTTCGACCGGACTCCGGACCAGAAGCAGGAGTAGTGCGTGGCCCAGGAGAAGAACATACGCAAGCCTAAGAAAGCTGTCGATCTGAAAGCTATAGGCGAGGAACTCGGCGGACTGATGCCTCCTCAGGACATCGAGATAGAGGAAGCTGTGCTCGGAGCTCTCCTTCTTGAACCGGAAGTGGTGTCCGATGTGATGGACCAGATTCAGGAAGACTGCTTCTACAAGGACAGCCACCGCAAGATATTCGCTGCAATAGCGAAGCTCTCGTCAAGGAACGACCCTGTCGATATCCTCTCCGTGGCCGATGAACTTTCCAAGAGCGCGGAGCTGGAAGAGGTGGGAGGTATGGCTTACCTCAGCCGTCTTTCCACAAAGATAGGCGCCGCCGCCCACGTGGATTACCACTCCAAGGTACTGCTTGAGAAATTCCTTCAGAGGGAACTGATCAGGATATCGCAGGAGGTGCAGAAATCCGCATACGACAACTCTCTTCCTGTCGATGAACTCGTCGATACGGCGGAGCAGCGTATATTTGAGCTTGCAGAGCGCAACATGCGCCGTGAGACCGAATCCATAAGTTCGGTGATCAACAAGGCTATAGGCGAGATTGAGGCGAACCAGTTGCGCAAGGACAATCTCAGCGGGCTTCCTTCCGGTTACACCAATATCGACAAAGTCACTTTCGGATGGCAGAAATCTGATTTGATTATTCTTGCCGCCCGCCCTTCAGTCGGTAAGACGGCGTTCGTGCTTACAATGGCACGCAACATGGCTGTGAACCACAATATATCCGTCGGTTTCTTCTCACTTGAAATGCCGGCCACACAGCTGGTAAAGCGTATCATGGTGAGCGAGACAGGGCTCAAGATAGACAAGATACGTGGCGGAAGCAAGATGTCGCAGGCGGAGTGGAAGCAGTTGAACGACGGTCTCGGTCCCCTTTCACAGGCTCCCCTGTGGATAGATGACACACCGTCCCTTTCGATATTCGAATTCCGTTCGAAGGCAAGACGTCTTGTCCAGAAGAACAAAGTGCAGATAATCATCATAGACTATCTTCAACTTATGGCCGGTCCTCCTGAGCTGCGCGGAATGCGTGAGCAGGAAGTTGCGGCTATCTCCCGCGCCTTGAAGTCCATAGCGAAGGAACTGGAAGTGCCTATCATCGCACTGTCCCAGCTGAGCCGTGCCGTCGAGACGCGCGGTGGAAACAAACGCCCTCAATTGAGTGACTTGCGTGAGTCCGGAGCAATCGAGCAGGATGCCGATATCGTGATGTTCATCCACCGTCCGGAATTTGTCGGGGTTGCGCAGGAGGGTGATTATCCCGGCAAGACAGACTTGATTATAGCTAAGCACCGAAATGGTGAGGTATGCGACGTGCCTATGCGCTTCCTCGCTGAAGAGGTGCGTTTCGTGGATGCAAATGACGGCCCTGCGTATGAAGATTTGTCGCAGTACGATTTGAAAGGGTCGAGAATGAATATGGACAGTTCTTCCGACGCGTCCGATTTTTATCCGAGCGGAGAATTTGACAATATATGATAAGGCGCATCCTTATATCGGCTCTTTCCCTTCTGGCTTTTATCCGGACAGTTTCCGCTCAGGATGGGGAACTCCCTTTCAGGGGAGGAGAAAGGATGCTCTACACGGTACACTACAAGTTCGCAATCAATGCAGACCTGGCGACACTGGACCTTTCCTGCAAGAATGAGGCTGTGAACGGCAGGTCCTGCATACACGTCACAGGTAATGTGAAGTCATTGCCTTTCTGGGACAAATTCTACAAAGTCAGGGATTTGTACGAATGCTCCTTTACCAATGACCTTTCCATGCTCCCGGTTATGTATCACAGGGATGTCAGGGAGGCGAAGTATTTGTCAAAGAACTGGTACAGGTGGGCCGAAGAGGGAACTTCCGTAAAAGTGAACATCGACAAGACCACGCTGGACAGCCCTGTTGATACGGTGTTCGATGAAGGAGCCGTCCTGCGTGATTTCATAAACGTCATCTACTGTTGCAGGAAACTGGACTTTTCCAAGACCGGAAGTGTCGAAAGGATTCTGGTGGTGGCGGATTACGATATTCTGGAAGCCCGTGTGAGGGTGATAGGCCGCGAAAAGAAAAAGGCAGGTGAGGCGGGCACTTTCAATACTGTGAAAATAGGTGTGGCCATATTGCCGTATAAGTCGTTTGACAAGGTAATCAACCATAGTGGCATCCAACTCGGAGTCGCATCAGAGGAGGGCGAATATTACGGTGATGAAAAGATATTCGTATGGTACACAGACGATGACAACCGTATGCCTGTCCTCTTTTCGTCACCTCTCAAGGTGGGCGCAATTTACGGAAGGCTCACCGAATATTCCGGAAACAAATATCCTTTGAGGAGCAGGACAGATGAGTAAGCAGATCAACAGAGTCGAGCACGATGGTGTGATAACCGATATATCCGAGGAGTATATCAGTGTGGAGATAGTCAACAAGTCCGCCTGTGCGGCCTGTCACGCCAAGGGTGTGTGCGCTGCGTCCGACGAGTCGATAAAGGTGATAGAGATACCTCTCGGCCTTGACACTCTTGCCTGTGACTACAGGATTGGCGACGAGGTGAAGGTCATTATGAAAGGTTCCCTCGGCCTGAAGGCAATCTGGATAGCATACGTCGTCCCTCTGATTATGCTTGTCGCCTCAATCCTCGTATTCTCTTCCTTGCATCTTTCCGAAGTGGCGGTCGGCCTCGGCTCCATCGCTGTGGTGGCGGTATATTACCTTGGAGTATTCATCTTCAGGAACAAACTTTCAAAAATATTTACTTTTTATATAGAACCTAAATGACTGGAACTATTCTTTTTACGATTGCCTGTCTGGTAGCCCTCGGGCTGCTGTTCTCAGTTGTGCTCTATTTCGTTGCGCAGAAGTTCAAGGTTGAGGAAGATCCGCGAATCGGAATCGTGGAGTCCATAATGCCGGGAGCAAACTGCGGTGGGTGCGGACATGCAGGCTGTCACGCATTTGCTGAAAGCGTGGTGAAGGCGCCGGATATGGAAGGCTTCTTCTGTCCGGTCGGCGGCAACGCCACTATGGCGAAGGTAGCCGAGGCGCTCGGACGTGCCGTAGAGGAGAAGGCCCCTATGGTGGCAGTTGTCCGTTGCCATGGCACATTTGACAACAGGGAGCGTACCAATCACTACGACGGTTACTCTTCCTGCAAGGTTATGTCATCTCTCTATACGGGAGATACCGGCTGCAAGTACGGTTGTCTTGGAAAAGGTGACTGTGTGGATGCCTGCCAGTTCGACGCTATCCATATCGATGAGCGTCGCGGGATAGCCGAAGTTGATGAATCCAAATGTGTTGCCTGTGGCGCTTGCGTCAAGGTCTGCCCTAAGGGTGTCATTGAACTCCGCTCAAAAGGGTTCAAGGGTAGGAGAGTGTATGTTTCCTGCATCAACAAGGACAAGGGCGCAGTTACGCGCAAGGCCTGCACCGTCGGCTGCATAGGATGCGGCAAGTGTGTGAAGGAGTGTCAGTTCGGTGCCATCACTCTCGAAAACAACGTGGCGTACATCGACTTCAGCAAGTGCAAGCTCTGCCGTAAATGCTTCGATGCCTGCCCAACAAAAGCCATCTGGGCCGTCAATTTCCCTCCAAGAGTTGCATCTCCTGCAGCACCGGCTGCAGCACCTGTGGCAAAACCGGAAACCGAAAGCTCACCAAAATCAGAATAAGGAGGAGTGATTATGAAGAAGACATTCAAGCTGGGTGGTGTTCACCCGAACGATAGCAAGATTTCCAAAGATGCCGCAATTGAGGTTTTCCCTCCTGTCGAAGTGGCCTATATCTCGATGGCACAGCACCTTGGTGCTCCTGCAGAGCCGGTTGTGGCAGTAGGGGACAAGGTTAAGGTCGGAACGGTGATCGGAAAGCCGACCGGTTTCATTTCAGGATATGTTCATTCCTCAGTTTCAGGTACTGTGAAGTCAGTGGGCCCTATGCCGGACATCGCAGGCAATATGGTGATGCACGTAGCCATCACCGTCGAAGGGGATGAATGGTGCGAGGAGATAGACCGCAGCACGGACCTTGTACGTGAGTGCAATCTCTCCTGTGAAGAGATAATTGCAAAGATTCAGTCTGCCGGTGTCGTAGGCCTCGGCGGAGCATCTTTCCCGACACACGTCAAGCTCAATCCTCCGAAAGGGAAGGAGGCTGTGGCTCTCATCCTCAATGGTACAGAGTGCGAGCCTTTCATCACCTCAGACGACCGCATAATGAGGGAACGTCCTATGGAGATTCTTGCAGGCGCTGAAATAATGATGAAGGTCCTCAAGGTGGACAAGGCATACGTCGGAATCGAAGAGAACAAGCCCGAGGCGATAGCTTCGATGAAGAACGCTGCATCTCAGTTCAAGGGAATAGAGGTTGTCGTTCTCAAGAAGAAATATCCGCAGGGTGGTGAAAAGCAGCTCATAGATGCTGTCATAGGCCGTCAGGTACCGTCAGGAGCCCTTCCTATCGATGTGGGCGCCGTTGTCCAGAATGTTGCCACCTCACTTGCCGTATATGAGGCTGTACAGAAGAACAAACCTCTGATTGACAATGTTATCACGGTTTCCGGACGTTGCATGGCCCAGCAGCATAACTATCTTGTAAGAGTCGGTACACCTATATCCAGGATAATGGAAGCAATCGGAGGCGTACCTAAGGATGCTGCCAAGATTGTCAGCGGAGGCCCTATGATGGGCAAGGCCATAGCCAACATCGATGCCGCCACTGTAAAGGCCAACGGCTCGTTCCTGATTCTGACCGAAGAGGAGACTGTCCGCAAGGAAGAGAGCAACTGCATCCGTTGCGGCAAGTGCGCGGATGCCTGCCCTATGGGTCTTGAACCTTGGCTGCTCAACAAACTCTCCCGCGTGGGCGGACGTTACGACGACCTCGAGAAGGAGCGCATTTTCGACTGCATCGAATGTGGATGCTGTCTGTTCACCTGTCCTGCAAACATTCCTCTTCTTGACCTCATCCGCATCAACAAGGGTGAAGTGATGAAGATAATCCGTGGCAGGGCCGCCAAAAAATAATACCGGAAAAATATGAAAAAACTAATAGTATCCCCAGCACCTCACGTCCACAGTGACCGTACTACCAAGTCACTTATGAGGGACGTGCTGATTGCCCTGGCTCCTTCGCTTCTGGTATCCATCTATTTCTTCGGATTCTCAGCGGTGAAACTGGTTGCCATCGGCGTAATTGCCTGCTGCCTTGTGGAATATCTCATTCAGAAGTATATTCTCAAGACAAAGACCACCATCGGTGACTACTCGGCAGCAGTCACCGGTTGCCTCCTGGCTCTCAACCTTCCGCCGAATGCTCCGTGGTGGCTTGTCGCTGTCGGCGCAATCTTCGCCATCGGAGTAGTGAAGATGTCGTTCGGAGGTCTCGGACAGAACATATTCAATCCTGCAATCGCAGGACGTGTGTTCCTGCTCATCTCGTTCCCTGTCCTTATGACGGACTGGACCATTCCGGCCTCGTGGTTCGACAACGTGAACTCTCTTGATGCTGTATCATCAGCGACCCCTCTTGCCGCTGCAAAGGAAGCTATCGCCAACGGAACTCCTCTCTCTGAGGTGCCGGCATACGGCGACCTGACCTGGAAGCAGATGTTCTTCTTCAAGGTGGGTGGTTCGGCAGGTGAGGTTTCCGCTCTCGCACTCATCCTCGGCTTCATCTATCTGCTTGTCCGCAAGGTGATCAAGCCGACGATTCCGGTCGTTATCATCGCCACTGTGGCTATAATGTCGGGTATCTTCAATGCAATTGATCCTCAGTCATATACTGGACCTCTCTTCAATATCTGCACCGGTGGTGTGCTGCTCGGCTCCATCTTCATGGCTACCGATTACGTCACCTCTCCTATGACAACCAAAGGCCAGATAATCTTCGCCTTCGGAATAGGAGTCATCACGGTGCTGATACGTTATTTCGGTTCATATCCGGAAGGCGTCTCTTTCGCAATTCTCATTATGAACTGTGCCGTTCCATTGATTAACAAATATTGCAAACCACGCAGGTTTGGGGAGGCAAAATAATGGCAAAGGAATCTACGTTCGGCAACATGGTGTTGTCCCTGACACTCATCTGCCTTGTATGCTCCGCACTTCTCGGAGTCGTATATTCGGTCACAAAGGCTCCTATCGATGCTGTCGAGGTGGCCAAGGTCAATGACGCAATTGCGGCCGTCACCCCTGCTTTTGACAATGTGCCTTCAGAGGAGATGTTCAAAGTGGAAGAGAGCGAGGTCTACCCTGCAAAGCAAGGGGGAGAGATTGTAGGCTATGCCATCAAAGTAAAGAGTTCCGGATTCGGAGGGGCTCTCCAGATGATGGTTGGCTTCACGGCTGACGGCACAATCTACAACACTTCAATAATCTCCCATTCCGAGACCCCGGGCCTCGGTGCAAAGATTTCCGATGAGAACATAGCACCGCGCGCTCTGGTGAAAGGCAGGAATCCGGAGAACACCAATCTTACAGTATCCAAGGATGGTGGCGACATTGATGCGATAACCGCATCGACCATCACATCCAGGGCATTCCTCAAGGGAGTGAATGCAGCGTATGAAATCTTCAGGCAGGTTGTTCCTGCAACTGAGGGGGAGCCTCAGGACGCTGTAGAGGAAACGGAAAGTGAAACTTCAAATATCACAGAAGATGAGCAGTAACAGCAAACTCAAGTTGATTCTTGACGGAATCATCAAGAACAACCCTACATTCGTACTGGTGCTCGGTATGTGCCCTACGCTCGGTACGACAACTTCCGCCATCAACGGTATGGGTATGGGACTGGCCACTATGTGTGTGCTCATCCTCTCCAACATAACCATCTCGGCAGTGGCACGATTCATCCCCGACAAGGTCAGAATCCCTTCCTACATCGTAATCATCGCAGCTTTCGTGACGATTGTGCAGTTCCTTCTCCAGGCGTATGTGCCGACTCTTTATGAGACACTCGGCCTCTTCATACCGCTTATTGTCGTGAACTGCATCGTGCTCGGCCGTGCAGAGGCATTCGCCAACAAGAATTCAGTAGCGGATTCCGCTCTTGACGGCCTCGGAATCGGTCTCGGTTTCACGATAGCGCTGACCTGTATCGGACTTGTCCGTGAGATTCTCGGAAGCGGAGCAGCCTTCGGAATGAAACTCTTCGAAGGTGACGGTATGCTCGCTTTCGTACTTGCACCGGGCGGCTTCATCGTCCTGGCTTACCTTATGGTTGTATTTAGAAAGGTCGTTTCAAGAAAATCGTAGAGTATGGAATATGTAATTATCTTTATATCAGCGATATTTGTAAACAATATCGTCCTTTCACAGTTCCTCGGCATCTGCCCGTTCCTCGGAGTGTCGAAGAAAGTGGACACAGCTCTCGGTATGGCTGCAGCCGTGACATTCGTGATGGCGATAGCCACCCTCGTCACATATCTTCTCCAGAACTATGTGCTCGTGCCGCTCAAACTGGAATTCCTGCAGACGGTAAGCTTCATCCTCGTGATTGCTGCACTCGTGCAGATGGTGGAGATCATCATAAAGAAGATAAGCCCTTCACTCTATCAGGCGCTCGGAATCTTCCTTCCTCTGATCACCACGAACTGCGTGGTCCTAGGTGTTGCTATCCAGGTAGTCACGAATGAGTACGATTTCATAAACAACGCCGGTTCACATATGATGAACCTCGCTCAGGCAGTGGTATTCTCCATCGCAACAGCGATAGGTTACGGACTTGCCCTCGTGCTTTTCGCCGGTATCCGCGAACAGTTGGAACTGAGCAATGTTCCGAAAGGTTTCCGTGGAGTTCCGATTGCACTGCTCACAGCCGGTATAATGGCTATGGCGTTCATGGGATTCTCAGGCCTTATCTGATTGTCTTCTCAGGAAGTCTGCCTTGAATTGGAATCTGTTTCAAGTCAGACGTACAAAAAATCGGGATGGAATTTGTTTTCTCGTCCCGATTTTTTATTACCTTTGCAGCGCTTAACAGATAAGCAACGGGAAGTGGCGCAGTTGGCTAGCGCGCTGCGTTCGGGACGCAGAGGTCGGGTGTTCGAGTCACCTCTTCCCGACAGTCCGGCGGGAAATCGTCAGACAAACAGACAGATGGGGTACTAGCTCAGTTGGTAGAGCGTTTGAATGGCATTCAAAAGGTCAGGAGTTCGATTCTCCTGTGCTCCACAAGGGGTATGATGTTGTAAGAGCCGACCAAAAAGCAATTTTTGGCCGGTTTTTTGTTTGGAATGAAATAGTTCATAAATTGCAGATTGGTTACAGTAACAGCTGACATCATAGAATCATGAAGTTATTATTATCTTACAAAGAGATTTCCCTGCTATTGCTCAGGAAGACGAACCAGCAGTTCAATTTCAGCACTGTGAGCAGTGACACCGTGGAGATTTCGTACAGGAAGGGTATTCTTACTCCAAGCGTCAAGCTTACAGTGGACAGCATTGAGGGGAGTATGGTGAATGTTTCGTACGACGGATCTTTCGGTGTGGGTGCGGCGGTCAAGGCTGCGCTGTCTGCATTCCGCAGCAAGTTGGATGGCTTCATCATCGAGATTCCGCACACCGACTCTCTGTCCATCGATCTTTCCAGGCTCAAAGGCGCGCAGAAGGTCCTTGAGCATCTTTCTCTTCAGTCTCTCTCCTTCGAGGGTGACAATGCCGTAATCGGCGTTGAGGCAAAAATATGAGAGAGTGACTGAAGTCATCAGGTCCATCCGAGCAGACGGATGAATATGCTGATTTGGCATATTATCCATGGAACCGCCCTGAAACGTGGATGAACCGATGAAATCCGGAGCTTCATCCCTCCGTTATGGTCATTTGCGATAGGGCAGTAAAACACGTCGTAGTCGTGGAGAGTTCTGACTTAAAACGTAGAAAGGTAAAAGGCCCGCCCAAAATCCTTGTTGGGTTTTGAAAGAGCCAGGTCGATGGTCTCTACTGGCATATTGGAACCGTGAAATAGTATCCTATTGCGCCTCCTTTCCTGCGGCAATAATCTGTCAGGCGCTCAATATTTCCTTCTGCTGAAAGAGTATGCATAATATCATAGTGCCTTTCGCAGAGAGCGATAGCACCATACCGTTCCAAGTAGTTCTATGCATATACAGGTCAGTGGCAGTAAAGAGATAACCGCCAGAAGATTTCAATCTGCATAGTTGGTTATCGTATCTGTGACGGCGAAGTCGTATTCCGGATATCGGAAAATTGATGCGCGAGGTTCGGTTTCTGAAGATGTATATTCCCATATCGATGAATACTCGTCGGAATTCTCTCCAATCATGTCAAGTTGCCGCAGATACGAAGCCACGGACTTGTTTTCAAGAATATACACCCTGCCTATCCTTTCTATGATCGGGCTGTGTTTTCTTGTGCCGTCGTGTTCAAAGCACAGGACACGACGGCCATCGGGCATGATTCCGGCCAGTTGGTAAGTCATGCTCTTTCCTATTGCCGGAAGATTGAGAACATTCCTGTCCGAGGAGCGGCTCCAGACCTTTTCTTCAGCAGCTTCCTGGACGGAACGGCAGTTTGGGGTGAAGAC
>JAGHVK010000117.1 GCA_018064345.1 Candidatus Cacconaster merdequi | reverse complement strand
CGAAGTACTCCGCCTGCCATTCCAACTTTTTCTTCAAAACCAGAAGTATGCTTTCACCGTTATAGTCATCGATATAGGAAAGTTCCTTGAACTCCTTCTCTTTGATTCTTTGTCTTTCCTTGTGGATAGCCTCCCATTCTTTCTTGGAATAGCCCCTTCTGCTGTAGATGGAAGACCACTCGTAATATGCCATATCCTGTTCCGGGGTCCACGCCAAATCGTCCTTGGGCAAATCCTTCACCCACTGAGGTTCAACGACCTTTTTAGGACCGCCTGCACCGTATCTTTTATAATTTTCTTTCTTTCTCATTATTCTTGCCACAAATATTTTTATTCAACTTCTTCCACCGGATAGTCCGGCCAGATGTAAGCAGGGTTGACAATGCCATTATCCGAAATCTCGTCAATGTCTTCGACAAGTTCCAGACTGGTCCACGCCCTGCCGATAGCAGATACCAGTTTGAGAACCATCTTTGCAATTGTCTCTGCCGAAACTTTTTCGACCTCCGCAGCCTCCGCCATCATTTTCTCAAGCTCCGAAAGCTTGGAACAGGACAGTATAGCCGCCTTTGTCAATTCAATCCCGGTCTCCTCCTGAAATGTCTTCAGGTCCGGAGCGCTCAGAATGCAGTATCTTCTGCCGATTTTTCCGTCAACATGTACGAAGGGGTTCTCGTCTTCCGGAGAACGGGGGATGTTGAGTAGCTGAGGAAACGTCATAGTCATAAGGTAACCTACAAGTGCTTTTGATAAAACTGTATTTTCCATTTTTCCGATTTTTTAGTGTTACAATAATATAGGGAGGCTGTGCCGAGCAGTGGCAGTTCTATGGTAACTGTGTTCTTCGTTTAACGAATTTACGTATCAGCAATTCAAGCAGTCCCAGAGAACTGATTACCGGGCTCTTCGTTCCGCAGTCCGGGCACGGCATCGGCATAGTCGCCGATGTGGCTGCAACTTCAATATCCATAGCCTTGAAAACTCTTCCGCAGCAGGGGCATTTGAACCAGGCTTTTCCTCGTACCATAATTCTTCGTGTTAATTAGTTTAGTGTTTGAGCAAAATTCAACGTTGCAAAAATATTTGGACTGTTTGCCAAAGAGTGGCAAAGTGTTAAAATTTTGATAAATTTGTTATGTGCCGGACTTTGGCAGACAAGTGGTTTAATTTTGCAATCGATAAGAAGACTATGGCTAAAAGTTATTTCAACCGTTACGTATGGCTGCTGGATACGATAATGCAGCACGGTCACATCACTCAGACCGATTTGAGCGATCTATGGCAGCGAAGCGCGCTGAACGAGCACGGTGACCCGCTCCCTCCAAGAACTTTCCACAATCACAGGGAAGCGATTCTGGATATGTTTGGAATCGACATCAAGTTCGACAAGACCCTCGGATATTATATCGCCAACGAGGACCTGAATGCAAACGGCATCCGCAACTGGCTGATGACTTCTCTTTCAGTCAACAATCTCGTCAATGAGAGTTCAACCCTAAGGGACAGGATAATTCTTGAGGATATTCCATCCGGGCAGGAGTTTCTCAAGAAGATAATAACTGCCATGAAAGAGGGAAAGATGCTTGAGATGGAATATCAGAAGTTCGAGGACTCACAAAAATTCAGAGTCGTGATCGCCCCGTACTGCGTGAAGCTCTTCAAGCAGCGCTGGTACGTAGTAGGCAAGCCCTCAGATGCGCAGAAACCCAGGATTTACGCACTTGACAGGATAAAGGGCCTGCTTCAGACAAGACGTGATTTCAAAGTTCCTGAGAAATTCGATGCAAAGGATTATTTCTCCAACTGGTTCGGAATCGTCCATGATGACATCAATTACCGGCCCGAGAAAATCCGTCTCAAAGTATGGGACCGGCAGCGGCATTACTTCAAGACTCTTCCTATCCACTCCTCTCAGCAGGAGGTTGAAGAGCACGAGGAGTGGTCCATCTTTGAATACTTCATGGCACCGACCTGGGACCTTGAGCACGAACTTCTCCAGTACAATGACTGTGTCGAAGTTCTCGAGCCCAAGAGCCTGCGTGAAGCCATCAAGGAACATATCAGTAATATGAAAGACGTTTACGATGGAAAATACAATGCATAGAGATCACAAATTAAAAAGACGCGATATGGAACTGTGGGAACAGCTATCAGATGAAAATGACGCCTTCCACGAAAGGATGGACGGGTACGAGTCCCTACCCGTAGAGGAAAGACTTGACAAGTACCGCAATGAACTCAAGGAGGCGGAAGCGAAGATTCTGGACATCGTTGACGGCAAATATGAGGGACATCTTCTGAAAATCTGCGACTGCATTGACGACATGGACAGATTGGAGTGGTATCTTGGAAACAGATACTATGCGCTCTCGAAGATGTTCGCCATCCACTGCAGCGATGCGGAGGTCAAGCGCATAGAGGAGCAGAACGCGCACCTGCTTGACCTGACCAATGACCTTTTCAGTAGAACAGGCAAGATGTTCCGCTATATCCTTGATATGCCGCTCGAAGAGAAGGATGATGACATTGATGTCGAAGGCACCTTGAAATATTGGGGAGAGGAAGAGCAGGATATTCTGCGCTTGGAAGATGACGCTTTCTACGGGTCAGACTTCGCCAGGATGATACCAATCGTGGCATTCATCGAACGGGAACATCACGGTGACGTGCCGTTGATACAATGCCATCCACACTGGGATAAGGACGAGATGAGGAATTCATCTATGACGGACAAGGAACTCGGTGTTGAAAATGAGCTTGATGACGGCACTACCTGGGCCGAATCGTGGCTGGTTCATCCGAAACTCGACCATATCGTCATGTGCTATGTCACCCACGCCATCATAACCCATAACGACTACAGTGTCGTTGACTATATGAGGATGAACACCTTTGAAGTCAAGGTTACAGTTGAACTTCAACAGATATGCGAGCAGGACGGAAGCCGTCTTTGGTGGTGGGACAAATGCAGTGAGAGGCAGTTCATAGACAAGTTCCTTCACGAGGCGGAGCACCGCCCCGTTGAGATGAGCAAGGGCGAATTCATCTACAACAGAGTTGTGAAATACTTCGACTTCGATGGTCGCGATGAGTGCGACAGGGAGGCCATAAAACGGAATCTGGAATTTGAACAGAAGTACCCGGACAGCACGTTCAAAGATGACAATTCCATTTACAGGGCAGACAGGATGGCCTCACTCCCTGACTGCCGCAAGGATGATTCTCTGATTGAAGAGTTCCTGAAGAAAGCATACACGATTAAACCATAAACATTATGACAGCAATAGTAGGAATACTCAACAAGAAAGCTGCAGTGATGGCAGCTGACAGCGCACTCACGGTGCTGCGTGGTGATCATACACGTATTTACAACAATGCAACGAAGATTTTCAGGCTATCGGATAATCAGCCCGTGGGCGCAATGATATTCAGCTGCGACAGTTTTATGGGGGTTCCTCTTACTGTGCTGTTCAATATGTATCGTGAAAAATATGGGAACCAGCCATTCCCCACGCTTCAAGAGTATGTTGACAATTTCATTTCCTTCCTTGCCAAAGAACCTCATTTTGCCGACGCTGAGCTGCAGCATAGATATCTGCGTGGAGAGATTGGTATATACTATGACAAGGTGAAGGACTATACAGCGGAGAGTATCAAGGACGAACTAAACACGGAAGATGGACATCCCGTTTCTGATGAAGAGCGCATCCGCATCAAACGGTCCAAGATGAAGGAAGGCATGCTGGCCATTACTGACACCATGGAGGGATTGGATGATCTAAAAAAGAAAAGTCCCGAATTTGAAAAGTATTCTTTCAAGAAATTCCTCTCTTTTGCCAAAGAAGACATCGATGGATTAAAGGAACTCTGCGAAGAAGATGACCTCCCATCGGATATGGGTGACGACTGGGCGAAGGGTATCTATGACTATCTGTGTTCTCAGTTCTATTACGATGGAACCGGAATCGTATTTGTCGGGTACGGGACTGAGGAATTGTTTCCGTCTTTAATTCCTATTTATGTGTCAGGGATAGTTGATGGAAGGCTCCGTTACTGTTATTCACGGGATGAAGAGGAACACATCAGTTGGGATAATGAGTCTGCCATCTGCCCGTTTGCACAGTGCGATGTAATGATGACGGTAATGAAGGGTATCTCCCCCGCCCTGCGGGGAAAAGTTGATGAGACTGCGAATGACGCTATTTCACAGACTAAGGAGAAGATGATTGAGGCGATGAGGGAAGCAGGCGTGGATGCTTTAACAATCGCGAAAGTTCAGGAGACAGACCTCAAGGAAATCTCAGACAGACATGAGGAACAAATCCAGAATTTCATCCAGACAGAGTATATCAACGGTCTTGTGGATACCGTTGAGTCCTTCGGAGTAGAGGATATGGCTAACATGGCAGAGAGCCTGATATCAATCACCAATCTCCAGCGGCATTTTACTGCTTCGGAAGAGTCGGTCGGCGGCCCTGTCGATGTAGCCGTCATCACGAAATCCGACGGGTTCGTATGGCTGAAACACAAGTCTGCATAAAATTAGGGGGTCACGAAGGCCTCCCTTTATCATACAGAACAGTATGTGCTATTTAATCAACAGGCTCATCATCTGTGCCTACCCAGAAAGAATTGAGTCCGATGTGATTGACAGAGGTTATGTACCAGTCGTCCGAGTTGCAGACCAGATCATTCACCTTTGGAGGGAGAGATGAGAAGAGATAGAACTTTTTCGAACGTTTTTCCGGTGTCTCCCCCTGGATTATGTACATAGAAGGGTCGGTCCCTATCATGACAATAGCCTCACCATTATGGTACATGATATTCTTGATAACCTGCGGATTATACCCGTAGATAATTTCTTTTTCAGCCACTTTTGAAATAAACGCAAGCATTTCCATGGCAAGTGGAGCACAATTCGGGTCCTGTAAATCTACCAGTTCCCCGGGGCGGGGAATCTGAGGGAATTCCATATATACGTCCTGGCTCTGAACAAAATCTTTGTCATCAAGGGTAAATGGAAGGTTGGCAATCACTTTGAGTTTCATAGCTGGTTATTTTTAGTGTTTTGCAAAATTAAATGCTTGATTTGCAAAAATCCGGCATTGGGATTAAAGAAGTTCTGTCACTTCCGCTTTTGCCTTTCCGGTTTTCTTTACGGATATTCCGAGTTTTAGCCCATATATTTCTGCGATTCTGAATAGATAGGAAATCGCGATGTCATCGACCTTGAACCAGCGGTTCACACCGGTGTAGAAAAGCTCCAGTTTCTGCGCCAGATCCTTGCGTTCGATCCCGTTGAGCTTGAGTGCAACCTGGAGGAATGCCAGTCTGCCGAGCTGTCCGTCCCGCAGAATCTCATCCAGCCCCTGCAGGATATCTGCTGCCTTCTTCTTGTCCCCTTCAAGAGAGAAGGTCAGAGTGTATCCAAGGCGCGATGCTATCTCCTGGGCATACGAAAGCTTCATGTCGTCGCGCTGGAAATACGTGAAGATATTCTGCGCAGAAACGCCCATAATCCTTGCCAGTTCGTGTTTGCTGGTATTTGTCATGGACAGCAGCTTCACAAGGAACTGCAATCTTTTTTCATTTTCGGGCATAACTAATTTTGTTTTGTAGTAAAATAATACATTACTTTGCTACACTTTTATTTGATTAGTGAATGATTCAAATATGGCTTACACCTTATCCGAAAACAAATGTAGTCATATTTCGAAATAAATCAAAACAAATCAAACAAAATAACACTTTTATTTGATTAGAAACCTTAGGGTTCAAAGGGACAATGGCTACATACACCGACTCACAGAAGGCGAGAATAATGGAATATCCGATCGAGGAGATTCTGAAACATTTCGGAAAACGCACAGATCATTATTCTCAGATGTACTTCTCCCCGTTCAGGGATGAGAAGAATCCGTCTTTCCACATAAAAAGTGGCGAGAACGTATGGATGGATTTCGGAAGCGGCAAGGGCGGCAACGTCCTTACGCTGGTAAGCCTTCTCGGTGGGATTCCCCTCAATGAGTGTTGGGACTATGTGGCTTCATTGCTTGACGGCGGAATAGGCCTCGGCCTTGACGCCTCCCCGATGCAGAAGCCTGAGTCTCCATCAGGAAAGTCTTCAAAAATCGTCATAGACAAAGTCCGCGAGCAGTTCAGCAGCTTTGCCCTTGTCCGGTACGCCCAGACAAGAGGTATTCCGCGTCATATCCTGGAGCGTTACTGCCGTCAGGTCACATACCACTTGGGGGCCGACGTGAACCGGCAATATACCGTTATCGGATTCCCCGCCGCCCAGGGATGGGTTCTGAGGAGCCGTGAAGATGGTCCCTACTCGAAGAGATGCACCGGCTCATCATGCACTTTCCTCGGAGCATCCGGAGATCCAGTGCAGAGCCCTACCTGCAGCAGGGTCGAAGTCTTTGAAGGATTCTTCGACTTCCTGTCGTGGCTGGTGCTCAAGGACAGGACAAAGCCGTTCAGCGACATCTGCATCCTGAACAGTGTCAACAACCTTTCCAGAGGGCTGGAGTTCATCTGCGCCCATCAGGAGGTCTCCTGTTGGATGGATAACGATCAGGCGGGAAGAAAGGCCCTTGATGCGCTGAAGCAAAGCGTTCCCAATGCCAGAGCTCATTGGGAGGAGATGGGAGACTGCAAGGATGTCAACGACCTGCTTGAAAGCAGCCTAAAAAAGAATGTTATCGACCAAAAGATACAGAATCAATCATCAATCACCATTAAACATTAAAAGTTATGGCAGAAATTCAAATCACACCCGAAGTCCAGTCTGCGCTAGACCGCATCGACTGGGGTTCACTCGAAGTTCCGCGCGAAGTCGTGGAAGCCAATCCTAAGGTGGCGGAACAGCTTGCAGCAGGCAAGGCCACCGATCTTGTTTCGTATTCAGTTCAGATTCCCGGCATTCCGGAGCCAACCCAGAAGACCGTGCAGCTTGTCGCCCGCAAGATGAAGGATGAGGCAACCGGAGAATGGGTTCTCGACCCGAAGGTAGGCGTTCGCGAAATGAACGAGGACTATCGTCTCAAGCGTGACAACCTCAAGGTTGTCTTCGACAACGGCAATTCCTACCGTCTCGACCCGGAAAAGGACAAAGTCATCATCGACTACCTTCTGGAGTCACGCACCGTCACCAACAAGGAGACCGGCGAGCAGTTCCGCCAGCATGTCTGCAACATCTGTCCTGAGCCTCTCACCATGGTTTACAAGGACGGACGCGAACAGAAGTTCTTCCTCGGTCTGGACAGCAGGTCGCTGCGTCCAGTGGCCATCTCCGAATCAGCCCTCAGAGCGAAATTCATCGATGAGGAGGGCCACTCGAAGATCAACCACGAGCTCTTCGGCAAAGGGATCAATGTCGATGACCGCATGGCCCAGGCTCTCGCAGAAGGACGGATCAGCGCAGCATTCGGCAAGGGAAGCAAGACCGGAGAGGCATTCGGGACAGCCATCTCCTATAACGTTGCCCGCGGTGAGATCACAGAGGACCACAGCGCCAAGGGACAGGAGATCCGCTCTGCGGCCTATGACTACCTGAAGAAGACTGCTCCGAAGCCTGAAAAGGCGGAGGAGACTGCAAAGGCTCAGGCTCAGGTACAGACCGAAAAGAAAGCGCAGGCCAAGAAGGTTGCTCCGAAACTCTGATCTTCTCCTCGTACTCACCAATTGGCTTCAACCGGCAATTGAATGAGTTCACTCTGCGGGGAGGGCCGTCCGCCCTCCCCGTTATTGTTTCACTCAAAACCAGTTATCATGGCAGACAACACTTCAACAACATCAAGCATAGACAGCCATGTAAAGGCCTACGCGGACCTCTTCATAGCAAAGTTCGATTCCATTGCAGGAGACTGGAGGCAGCCGTGGCTGCCGACCCTCCCCTTCTCCAGCCAGAACGCAGCCGGCCATCTCTACTCGGGTGTCAATGACGTGAACCTTTCTCTTCTATGCGCACTCAAGGGATACGGCGTTCCCGTATGGCTCACTCCGTCCCAGTGCCGGGACCTTAATGTCCTCCGTCTGAAAGGGGAACAGGGAATGAGCGTCTATTGGGGCGGAACGAGTTTCTTCGACAAGCAGAAAGGCGTACTCGACACACAGATGCGATGGGCCGATTATCAGAAGATGACCCCTCTGGAGAAGGAGCGTTATTCTCTACGTGAGAATTTCGGGAACGTGACCTACGTCTGGAACCTTGAGCAGACCGACTTCCCTCAGAAGTATCCCGACACATGGGAGAATCTCAAGTCGGCTTTCACCAGGAATTCATCCCAGATGAGCGAGTCCACTCTCGATTCTTTCCTGGAAGACGGAGGCTGGTATCCCGATGACTGCCACAGGTGCCAGATTATCCTCACTGAGGACAGCTCTCCCAGATATGACCGGCATCTGCGATGCATCGAAGTTCCGTCCAAGGAACACTTCAGCGATACACGGGAGTTTTATAACACTCTCCTACACACGATGGCCCACTCGGCCATCATCGAGCTGTCCTTTGCCAATGCCAAGGGCAGCATGGATCCACTGTCTGACATGGCTCGGCTCAATCTGGCATCAGAGCTGGCTGCAGCCGTCATTGCCGGCAGGTTAGGGCTCAGCCAGACCCTCACGCAAAGCAATCTTCAATATCTCAAGCAGTGGACACAGATCCTCTCGGACGATCCTTCCGTCATACGGCAGGTCACTCGTGAAAGCCGCTACGCAGTACAACTGATGAGTGACTGCATGCACCTCCGGGAGAAAGAAGCTCCGGATGTCTGTTCCACTCTGGGGGAGCAGATACGCCAGGCTCAGGAAAAGAGGCAGGCCGCAGGTCAGGGTCATGTCCCTGCCAATCGCAGCACACATATGGAAACCAATCAGCGGACAGGCAAGCCGCAGATACGGAAAGGCCGATCCGCACATATATAGACTTACACATTTGACACCATGGACAGAGACAACACACGGGGATCCCTCAAAGGGGCCGTCTACGGGGACCTTATCGGAGCCCCATTCATGATTGAGAACACTTACAACAGATATTTCGACCTTGGGGAGAGCCGCAAGGCCTACTCTCACGGCAGGGTCCGTACGTTCTTTCCTGAAGTCACCGAAGTATCTCACGCCTGCAGCTGCACCGCTCGCTGGCTTGTCTCAAGCAGGGACAACCCCACGGCCGAGTCCCTTCAGGAGATGCTGCAGCAAAGCTACAGGCATCATCCACGGGGCGGATGGACGGAACAGACCAGGCTTTTCCTGACCGGTGACAGCAGGGAGCCCAGCGAGACTTCCGATTGGGCGGCTGTAGTGCGCTCTGTTCCGGTAGCCATGTTCATGCGGGAGGACTTCATCCGTGCGAGCGAACTCAGCGAAGCCTGTGTGAAAGCCACTTGCAATAACGAGGAGGCCGTTCAGATGGCTCAGGCCATCACACATAGCATCCATATGGCCCAAGACGGGAAGATTATTCCCGAGATATGGACCATGCTTGAGCACCAGTATGGGATTCGCCTCACATGGAATGAGGAGGACCTTCGTGCAGAGCTGCGCGGAGAGGTGCGGGAGCCTCTCATGATGCTCGGGCAGGCTGTTCCCGGAGCTTTTCGGTACACCGTTCCCCAGGTGCCTCAGATCCCCTCGTCAAGAATTGTGACGGAGGCGGCACTCATGGCCGTGATGAAGAGCGACTCCTGGGAGGATGCTGTCCGCAGGGCGGTATCCTATGGAGGCCCCTCGAATGCTGTGGCCGCAATAGCCGGCGGAGTGGCGGAAGCCCTGTACGGCGAGGTGACGCCTTCCATCATAGGAAAGCTCTCCAGCCATCTCCCGATAGATTTATCCAGACAGCTGGAATCCCTGGAGGGCAGGCCTGTCGTACAGGTAAGAAGCCGTGGCAATGTCTTTGAGTCCATGGAAAAGGATGCCGTGGAGATTATCTCTCTGGGGCAGGGAAACACTGTCTATGTCGTTCCCTCCCAACGTGACGACATCAGGAATGTCATCCAATCAAGTGTCCCGTCACCGAAGATGATTGCCCCTGAGGATGTCGGTGATTTCCTGAAGGGATTCGAGCGCCAAGGAGAAGGGACATATGCCTACGGAGTCCGTCCGGAAAGGAGATACCTGTATCTTCAGGATGGTGAGAGGCTGGTTTCTCCATCACAGTATATTGCTCCGGGGATGCCTCCTCTTCAGGAGCGCAAGCGCAATCTGGAAGAGTTCCTCAAGCTCCGCTCCTGGTGCATCGAACGCCAGAAGGAGATGAATCGTCTGGCCGGCAACGAAGGTGCCGGGCAGATCCATTACGAAGGGGCATATCATATGTGGATCGGAAGCAGGAAGATTGATTTCTTCATAGGCGACCAGAGGTGTGCCACCATCTGCCTTGACGCCAGGGGGCTGCTCAGACTGGATGACGGCGAGCACAGGGCCATCAGCGCGGATGCCCGGTTCGAGAACCACAGGGAGCAGGCATGGGCTGCCAGGGCATTGTTTTCCACCCAGACTTCTCTCTCTCCGATGGACCACCTGCAGGATATCAGGGAGGCCATCTCCTATCGGCTTCTTGACGAAGGCAACGGCGGGGAGAACCACGAGCTGGATACGCGTTATATGGACGATGACACCCGCAGCGAAATGTACTCCGTAAGCAATGTCGAGCGCCTCCAGGCCCTCGATGAGAAGGACGACAGAGGCCAGCTGGCAGCCTCGGAAGCAGGTCCCCTTCTGGATGCAGAGGTCCCCGTCGAAGGCAGGCACCAATCCACGAACCGAATCTTCAGCATAGGCTATGGGAACCGCACGCAGGAGGGATTTATCAACACCCTGAGGATGTCCGGGGTGGACACGGTCGTTGATGTGAGGAGCATACCTCGAAGCAGGTACGTTCCCCATTTCAACGAAGATCTCATCTATGATGCGCTCAGCGATGCACATATCGACTATCTGAGCGGCGGAGAGAAGCTCGGAGGCCGCTTCACTGACCTTTCTTTGTATGAAGGCGGCAGGGTGAGTTGGGATAAGGTCATGCAGGATGACACGTACAAAGAAGCCATATCCTCTTTGGAGAAGCTCTGCGACGACGGGCATATCGTCGCTGTGGTATGCAGCGAAGGCGACCCCCTCTCATGCCACAGGTTCGGTCTGATTACTCGTAGCCTCTCCGGTGACGGAATGGATGTAAGGCACATACTGAGCAACGGCGAAGTGGTCAGACACGATGAGATGGAAGCTCGCCTGGTCGAGAAATACACACGTCAGAACAAGATTTCACTCGTCTGCACAGGCTCCTATCAGGAGCAGCTGGGCGAAGCCTACAAGATTATGAACCTTGAGCACGGATATAAGCCTCAGGGGCCGCTTATGAAATTCGGTTCCTATAGAAAATTGAAATTCTAATACTGAAAGACCATGTATCTTGCATTGATATTGTTTGCGCTGATAGCCACCATAGTGGTAATAACTGCAATCAAGGCTGTCAGGGCTGCACTTAGGGCTGTAAGGAGCCCATCTGAAAGACAGAGTGCCGAAGATGGTCGAACCAAGGAGGGAACAAAGCGAGACTCAAAGAACAAGGATAAAGGTATCGAGAAGGATCCCGTCCAGAAAAAAGAGGAGAAAATGGAGTCCGGAATCCCTGTGCTCTCTGAAACTCAGCTCAACAGATATGCTGCTGCCCGGAATGAGGGCATAAGCGAAGCCTTCTGGGAAAATGATACGGACGTTAAGATTGGGGAGGATGCCATCTCGGAGAAATGTCTGAGGGATGCCCACCTTTCTTCTCTTGAGATGGCGGACCGCTCCCTTGCGGGGCCTGAATTCTTTGGTTTCAATCTCCTTGTTCAAGAGAACCAGAAGATGACTCTCACCTATCATGGGCAGGCCATTGCCACACTTACAAGGATTGAGAAGAGTGTGACGTTGGAAAAGGATGGAGAGAAGGTATCTCAGACAAAGGTCATATACAGGACTAACACCTTTCCTCCCCATCTTAATCCCGGGATGGTCCCAGGTGACCTTGAGAAGATGCTTCTGGCAGTGGACAGGATTGCTGAATGCAACGGCAATCCGGAACTTGTCGCCGGGGCGATGATGGGAGAGTTCTGCGATGTTCAGAACGTCACCCGTTTGCGGCAGAGCATTGACCCTAAGATTCAGGAAAAGCAGACTCAGGCCAATGACACAAAAAAGGGGCTTTCAGAGAAGCCCCGGGATCTAAGTCAAAACAAAATCGGACGTTCGCTTTGAACGTAAATTGGAAATCAGACCTCGCCGCCTGCCTTCTTCTCGTCATCAAAAGGGATCTGCCTGCTTCTTTTGTATTCAGCAACGGCAACCACTATCTCGAAAATGGCGAACAGGCCGAAGAATATGCCCAAAAACAGCTGGTGCAGCTTGTGACCGGCGGAGTACACCCTGATCTGGTCATATGTCAGATATACCAGAGCGATTGTCACCAGGCAGTGCATGATGATGGACCGCTTGTAGCTATGCTTTGTGGATTTTTTCTTCTCTTTCATACTCTAGTGTTTGATGGATAAGCAAATATATCCATTTCTACCTGAAGAGTGAAAAGTTTTTTGGGGGCCTGCGTTATGCAGTTATTAACTTTTGCGCACTGCAGCATGCCAGAATGCAGTTTGAAATTTTTTAACATTACTTTCACGCCGCAGGTGCATCTTCAAGAAGAGTGGCTATCGTGTAGAAGAGCATCCTTCTGTTTCCCGACCACAGGATGGCACCGTTGCCGGTGAATTCTATCGAAGTCTGCACTTGTGCCTTCTTTGCATAAAGAGCAGCATCTACCTTAATGGATTCTTCCGCTCTCTTCCTTGAGGAGTAGGAACCGGCCAGCACCGGTTCCCTCTGGTCCTCCTTCTTGAAAAGAACATAGTTCTTTCTCGTTCTTGCCATATCTATTCCTCCATCTGCAGCGGTTCCATCTGGTCAATCTTTTCAATGCGCTTTGCCGCTATTTCATACATCGTCTGTGCTATCCCATCCGGGTTTACATATTTCAGCACATCGATTCTACCTTCGATTCGCAGTTTGTCCCCTTTCTTCAGGTCTTCAGGGATTTTGCACTCTTTGGTTTCCCAGAAGCGTATAGAAAACCAGGTAGTACTTATAACAGCGCAACCATCGCTGTCCTTGTATGCCCTGTTGGTCGCAAGAGATATTCGGCAGATCTTCTGTCCGCTTATCACACTGTTCTGTATTGCACCCACTACTCCGATGAGTTCAACGTAATTCTTACATGTCATTGCCATATCGCTTTCAATTTAATGTTGTGTTATTGAGATTAACTTGTGTCCCGAAAAGGCTGGCTTTGGTTACAACCTGATAAGTGCAATTGCTGTCGTAACTGTCATCATGTTCCATCAGCCATTCTTCTATATCTTCGGCATCGGCAGGAACGGCCATCAATGTCAGACTTGAGTCTTTCGTGTCTATGATGGCGACCGAGACTGTCGCTTTATCCGGATATGGAAGACTGATAGTCACATCTGAGAAGTCCTTGAACGCCTTTCCTTCGAAGGGCCAGAACACCCTTTCCGTGTCCTCTCTGTCCTCGCCTTCGCGGCTGACTTCAAGTGAGAGCTCCGGATGCCTCTTCATCAGTTTTATCAGGTCCTTGTTCCAGTCATACCAATGGACTGAATAGATGAAGGCAAACAGAGAGTTTGTCTGGCCGTCAGCGTAAAAGTCATCGACGTTGTACTCTGATATCTTCTCGACCTCTTCGACTATTTTCTTGGATTCTTCCTTGGTGAAATCCTCATTGTTCTGCTTCCAGAACCTCAAATTGAAATTTGAATCGTATCCCATAATGATTTGATTTACTCGTTTATCTCTATGATATCACCCTTGGCATCAAGGATGGTCACGTTTTCTATGTCTTCGTCATGATATTCCACAATCCGAAAGTGTCTGTATCCATTTCTGTGCATCCAGCACCGGCAGTCATACTCACTGGAGAATGCCTGAAATGAGAACATCTCCATCGGGAGTCCGGTGGAGATGTCGTCGCCTATGCAAGGCTGATAATACGTTCTTGTCTTGTTCATAGGACCTCTCTTTCTTCTATCCTGTAATTCTGATAGTCCTCGCTGATATCCTCGTCACCGTTCCAAAGACTTGCGCTCGTGACATCGAATTCGAAGTCCGGATTATCATAGAACATATCCTTCATCTCCATCAGAGGGTATTCCTCGAGTTTTCTGGAGCCATTGCATTTGGCGTTTTCAAACGGATGGTTCTGAAGGTCGAGACAGATATCTTCGGCCATGGCTTTCTGCGCCTTTTTCAGACAGTCAAAGACACCGGAGACATCGTTGACGGCATTGTCTCCATTATGCATCCAGTCGGAAATCAATAGATATACTTTCATTGCCTATTCTCCTTTTGGTTAAACGATATCAGCCTTATGGAGCCAGATATGTCCCTCTCCGCTGTTCGCATCCTGAGCATCGTTGATTGCCTTGCAGAATGCTTCGGCTTCCTCCCAGTTGTTTACAGGTTCACCCTTCAGTTCTGAAAGACGCGTCAGGGCATCTTCCATAGTGTAGTATTCCGTTCCCTCGGTCTCCTCATCGATGATGATCGTCTCAGGGAAGAATTCCTGGTAGAGGTCATTGGTCTGGAATATATCCATTCCCAGTTCCTCTTCAAGATAGAATGTCTCGAGAGTGGGATAGACCTTCATAATCAGTTCCTCGACCTCCTCAGGCCTGCTCCATGCGTGCTCGGTATTGAAGAAAATGACCGTGTCATCCCCCTCCTTTCTTCTCAGGTCACTCCATGACCCCCGGCAATAGACATCCTTAGGTTCTGCTCCAAGTTTCTTGACAAGGCATCCCAGCCATGTCACACCGAATCCGTTCTCCACGAGCGGTTCCTTCATGTCCTGGAGTTCAGTCATCGTGTCGAAAAGTTTGTCAATCTCTTCTTTCGGTCCACGCACAGCGTAGTTTGTATAGCACCAGTTTGGCATATTATTACATTTTTATGGTTAAACATCAGTTGCAGGACCATCCCAGTTTCGATTTGTGCTCGGCATCAAGCAGTGCCTGCATCTCGCGGACCCTGGTCTGACGATCTGTATGTGTTTCGTATCGCCAGAGGCGGTAGAGGATGGATTTGAAAAAAGCCATCAGGGATTTCCCGATGGCCTTGCCCAGCTCTGCCAAGAGCTGCTTTGAAGTCTGTTTTTTCATAACGAGAGGTTTTATAGATGCATTCTTATAGACGTTGGAAAATGTACCGTCATCCTGTCCATGGCTTGGATAAGGCGGTTTACGATGGAGTTGAATGAGGAAATTGTTCCGTCTTTTTCCGAAATGGCCTTCTCGAATTGTTCCTTCTCGACTGCAAGGGACAGGTTGTTCGTGTGAAGGATGACCTTCCCATCTTCTGCAGGCTTTGCGGCAACCACCGCATCCAGATTGACGTAGCAGTCGGTACTGCCGTCAGGGAGTTTGAATTTTACAATGTTCATGATATATGTTTTTTGATGTTATGTTCGAAAAAAGGGCAGATGCTTCGCAGCGTCTGCCCGTGGCTGTTCCAGGAGCCTAGAAGCGGCTCCAAAGCAAGCAAGATAGAGAATCAGCGTGAGGCACAGCCTAACCTCTTCTGATATCCTTGCACTCCTCACCAGAGAAGGCATAGTATTTTGAGTCCGTCATTATGACGTGGTCAAGCAATGAGATATCAAACACCTGAAGGGATTCCCTGAGTGTTTTTGTTTCGCAGACATCATTTGCGGAAGGCTTTGGATTCCCTGAAGGATGGTTATGGTAAAGGATAACTCCTGAAGCCCTCTTCTCAAGAGCCGTACGGACTATCTTCCTTCTGTCGATAAGCGCGGCATCGAGGCTTCCTTCTCCCATTTTGACCTTACATATCGGTCTGCTCGATTTGTTGAGATACAGAACCCATACTTCCTCATGGTCAAGACTCCGGAACGTGTCGTACATCAAATCTGCCGCCTGCTCGCTGTTCTGAACCGGTTTGGAGCGGTCCACCGGAATCTCCCGGTTGTACTCTGCAACGAAGTCCCTCAGGATTGAAATCTTCTTGAGTGCGGAGCTCTTGAGTCCGTATTTCTCCGGATTGAATTCTGTTGAGAATATTTCACTAGCAGGGATGTCCGATTCTGTCCTGATCCCAACTGCCTGTAATGTGTGCTTCAGCATAACTTTTCCTTTTTTCGGGTTAAACAATTATGCAGCACCCGCAGGGCCGTCTTGGACATCATGCAAGTGACCCTTTTTAAGAATACGCTCCCGGTAAGGGAGGAAGATTCTTTAAAAGGCAAGCAGAGCGCAGACTTGCAGGATGTCTGGGACGGAAATACTTTTGCGCAATAATCTGTTGACCCGAAAAGGAAAGGCAGTGTGTTATTTCCTTGCTTTCATTCTTGAGTACACCCTTATGTCTGCCACGTCCTTCCCCGTGCAGGGCGTGAAGGAGAAGCCTCTGTTCTCCAGTTGCCTTCTCTGTTTCTCGAATCTCTCCTGACTGCAGAAAGGTACATTGTTGTGGACCCACATTGACAGCATGTCCGGGTCATTGGGGACTATGTTTACATAGTATCCGTAGCGTCGTACGACGATAAGTGCTTTGTGTTTCATTTTGATTATATTGTTTTGTTATTCCATTTCCAGTTCTCTGGCTCTGATATGCATGTCCTCTATCAGATGCTCAAGGCCGTTGCGCTCCAGCAGTTCATCCCTCTCAGAAGGGTTGTCGCTTGCCGTGATGAGCTGGTCTATGAGCAGACCAGCCATCACTTTTGAGTACTCCGCAGCATGATAATCAGTCTTGCTTTCCGGTTCCGACAGGTCATAAAGGTCTTCTATCTGCCGTACGGCCTTCGCGAAAGTGGATATCGCTTTCCTGAGTTCCTTTCTCATTCTTTTCATCGCTTCTGCTTCTTCTTCGGGAAGTCCTGAGAGAACTCGAATCCGAAAGTTCCGTCTTGTTTCAGCCGCAGTTTTGCGGGGAAGGACTTCCCGGACTTGCTCTTGAATCCCCGGATAAGAGGAGTCAATCCTTCCTTCAGCAAGGACTCGACATCGCCCCGGGACAGCGTCCTCCCGAGTATTTCTCGCCAGAGTTTCCACCCGCAATCCGGATCAATGCATCGGGCCATACGTGGCTGGAGTTCAACATCCTTTCCGCACTTTGGGCAGCATTCTTTCAAGATATTCTCGCCTTGCCTTATCCCCGAGACCGCCGTCTTGCTCGACAGGATCTCCTGCACAATCTGCGAGGCATACTCCCTGATGTCCATGTCGAACTTCCGGACATCCTCCTTTCCTTCGGCAATGTCGGAGAGTATCTTCTCCCAGGATGCCGTCATCTGCACGTCAGCTATGCTCTTATCCCGTACGGCATTGAATATATCCAGTCCGTCGGGTGTTGGGACCAGCTGTTTGCCTTTCCTTTCGACATAGCCGCGACGTACGATAGTCTCAATCTCCGAGGCACGTGTCGCCGGAGTCCCCAGTCCGCAATCCCTGATCGCCTCCTTGAGCTGCTCATCTTCGATTTCCTTTCCGGCATTCTCCATCGCTTCCAGCAGAGTGTTCTCGTTATAAAGGGGCTTTGGCTTTGTGGCCCCTTCCGAAAGATCCGCCGAGTCGATCCGGCAGGTGTCCGCGGTCATGAACGAAGGTATCCTGACAGGTATTTCGTTACCATCTTCATCCTTGGGATTGTCCGTCTCGCCCCTTATGGCTTTCCATCCGGCGGAGATGACGGTTTTCCCCTGGACAGTGAACTTCACTCTCCCCGCAGTCAGATGAACGGTGGTGGACATCATCTCACAGTAAGGAGAGACGGCCTCAAGAAAGCGGGTAAGGATCAGGTCATACACCCTTGAGGCGTTCTCTGTGAGCGAAGGGTCTCCAAGACCTGTTGGCAGCAGCGCATGATGATCCGTCACCTTCTCGGCATTGACACTGTGACGATTCAGAGGGCTCTTTGCGAGCTTTGCGGCCTGATTCTTCGGCCATTGGCGCGAGAGCTTTTCCAGAAGTGCCGGGAAGGTCCTGAAGATGTCTTCAGGCACATACCGTGAACCCGTCCGGGGATAGGTTATGAGCTTCTTCTCGTAGAGATACTGGGCTGCGTTCAACGTCTCCGTGGCTGTCATGGAGTAGCGTTTGTTCGCATCCCTCTGCAGGGATGTCAGGTCATAGAGCAACGGCGGAGCACAACGCTCATCCTTTCTCTGGACATCCTCCACCCTGAGAAAAGTCGAGTCCCTGACCTCCTGAAGGGCTTCCTGGGCCTTGCTCCTGTCCTGGAATTTCTCATCGCTTCTGGTTATGAAGCTCTCATTCCCCAAGGAGGCCCTTACGGTCACTCTCCAGAATGGTTGGGAAACAAAATCGCGGTTCTCCTCGAACCTCTTGCACACAAGTGCGAGAGTGGGTGTCTGCACTCTTCCCAATGAACACAGACGGCCGTTGCCTGTCATCTTGGTCATCGCCCTTGTTGCATTTATGCCAACAAGCCAGTCCGCCTCGTTCCGCGCTTTTCCTGCCTGATAAAGGTTGTCAAAGTCTGTCGACGGCCTCAGCTCGGAAAGTCCTTTCCTTATGGCTTCATCCGAGAGGGAGGACACCCAAAGCCGCTTGACCGGAGCTTTAGCTCCCACATAACGGTAGATGTATCGCTGGATGAGCTCCCCTTCCCTGCCGGCATCACCGGCGTTAATGATATATTCGCTTTTCGAGAAGAGCTCACGGATGACCTTCAGCTGACTCATATATCCTTTGTCCTGGGATACCTTTCCGTCCTTCCCGCGTGTTCTTCCGACGCGCAGCTGGAAGCCTTGCGGCAGGTAAGGCAGCGGGGCGTTCCAGTCATCACAGCCGTCCACGAATATTTCAACAAGATGGCCGTAGGCCCAGGTAACGGCATAACCGTTCCCCGAGATATATCCATGCTCCATCTTCCTCGCCCCGACGACACGGGCGATTTCCATAGCCACTGCGGGCTTTTCTGCTATAATCGTTATCATTTCTGTTCGGTATTTTCTGGTTTGTCATATCCATACTTTGAAAGGTCGGCTCCCCATTCGAGGGAATAGGTCTTCAGAAGGCCATCCAACTCCTCCAATGTCTTTGCTCCAATCATTTGCATATGCTTGATTTCATCCCTGTCCCTCACTGCCAGCTCACCAAGTCTGCTGATACCCTCCGCGTCCAGAGCTCTGAGCGGACGCACGGACAAGTCGAAGGAAGCGAGAGACCGGTCCAGCAGCACCTGAATCTCATCCTTGCCTTCAGGCTTTTTCTCCTGCGGAGGGGGATTCTCTGCAACGGTCTCCTCCACGGTCATGTCATCATTTTTCTCCGTCTGAGTGCTTTCCAACTCTATCAGTTCCCGGATGTCGCCCTTGATGGTATAGAAGTTCTCTTCCATTATGCGGTTCACTTCAGCCCTTTCTATCTCGGGCATCAGGCTTTTTATTATGTCCTGGCACTGCTCGTCACTCAAGGCATCCATACGTTTGTTCACTTCCGCTTCGAGTGCTTCGGCGCTGAACGCCATCTTGAGTTTCATCCTCAATTCGCGCCTCACCTTCTTCTCCATCCAGGAGCGGATGTATTCGCTAGCTATCCTTGGAATCTGCACCTGTTTGTACAACCCTTCCAGTTCAAAGTCCGAGAGTACTGGAACCGGCTTTTCCTTGGCCTTCTTCCTTGCATATTCATCCATGTCAATCTGGATGGCGGCGCAGAAAAACGGTTGCTGCACAGGTGATCCGTTGTCAACGGCCACCTTCCCGATGAAGGTGCCCTGAGGCAGACTCGTGATTTTCCTGATAGGCATTATCTCCTCCTCATGATAGGAGATGCTCACCGATTCGCTGTCAATGTTCCGGGTCTGGCTCTCCTGACGGCGGAACTCCTTTCCGAATTCCTTGTTATACTTCTCCGCCGTCTTTACACTCGAAGCGCCCACAAAGACATTGGCAGGAAGAGCGATTATTTTCTCCGCCTCCTTGTCTCCGTAATCCGCCGTTATCTGAGCCAAGTCCTGAATTCCAAGCACCACTGCAACCTTGTTGCTTCGTGCAGTGGCCATCAGGTTGGCAAGGCCCTGCACCGATATGGTCGGGAGCTCGTCCATCATCAGTGCACAAGGCATTCTTCCGGGCTGGTTCACCCTCTTGATCGCCCTGAAGGTGAACAGTGACAGGGCAGCCCCATAGACCTGCTGCCTGTCCGGGTCATTGCCTATGCATAGAATCTTCGGTTCCTCCGGGTCATTGATGTCGAGATTGAAGTCATTCCCGGAAAGCACCCAGTAGAGAATTGGCGATGCGATATCATTCAGAGGGATTCGTGCCGAGGCGATCTGGCCCTGCAGCTGGTCCTGTGCGTTGGCCTCGAGAGCATCGATGAACACGCGGGCCTTGCCATCAAGCGTCGGCTGCTTCTTGACTATGTCAAGGACTTTCTTGTAATCCTGATTTATCAGCTCTATGACGTGCGGGAAATCACACCAATAGCCCTGACATTTCCCCGGAGGTGTATAAATCCTCAGAAGCCAGATGCATATGCCTATATACTGCTGGGCACTCATCCAGAAGAAATCTTTCTTCTCGTTCCCCTTGTTCAGTGCCTCCATCACGACACGTGCTGTCTCCGAAGCATCGATGATATCTTCCAGATATTCCGGATCCAGCGGATTGCAGCGGTTGCTGCGCATCGGGTCCTTGAAATTTATGCAATAGAACTGAGGAGGAGTCTTGTACTTATGCCGATTCCTCAACAGAGCATTGTACACCACCTTCGTGAGGTCAGGCATCTTGAAGTCATAGAGCAGCATGGTGTAGCCGTTCGCAATCATCTGCTCTATGTAGGGTTTGAAAACCGAGAATGACTTGCCGCTGCCGGCTGAGCCTACGATGAGTGTCCCACGGAAAGGATTCCCAACTGGGATTACACCTTCATGCCACTGTTTCTTGAAGAAGTATTTTGTAGGCAGATTGATTGCCCACTCCCCTTCTATCGGTTCACTTTCCTGCTCGAAGGACTCCCGCAGGTCATTGTCATGAGCATGGAACCCCGAGAAAAGTCGGCCTATCATCGCGAAGGTCCATACCAGACCGGTTGTCCCTGTGACAGTGGTAAGAAGATATACCAGAGGGTTGAAAAAAGGCAGCAGGAAGATGATAAGACTGGTTATTCCCACTGCCGCGATTATCGACGGATCGACCTGGGCTCCTTTTCCGGAACGGACTATGGTACAAAGTAGAAGAAGGAGCATCATCACCCCTTTTGTCTTCAAAGGAGTGGAGAACACTCCTCCATGACGGAGCATCTGCATGAGATAGTCCAGGGACGAAAACGTCATGCCGCTGGCACTCAGAAGCGGATGGCAGTAGTAGTACAGATTGGATATGAGTACAATCACCGCGAGTATGATAGACGCGATGTACACTTTCTCATATTCCTGTCTTGTTGCCATCAGTTGATATGTTCCTGTAGATTTGAGTTAAGAGCTCCTGAACGCTGCTCCTCATATTGTTCCCGTCTCTGTTCTTCCGTTTTTTCCGATTTGCCGCTCCATGAGTTCCCCTGAGGCTGGCCGACCGGCTTGAGCACCCGGGCAATCACTCCTATGTTAATGTCACGCAGAGCCCTGGCCTCGCCCCTCGCTTTTTGTCTCTGGTCCTTGACATACTGATTGTGCGACTTACCCTTGCCCGATGTGCTCCAGTGTCCGCTGTCAACGGCATCCTTGAACTTAGCCACCGATATGACATCGCTCATTTCCGAGGCCTTGAAGACGCACCTTGTACGGCTGTCAACGAATGTGATTCCGAAAAGGTCTCCCTGCATTGTCCTGGAGAGATGAACGGTTACTCCCTTGTTGCGAAGGATATTCTCAAAATGGGCCTCGGATCTGGAATAGTCATAAGCGGCCTTCACTAGCCCCTTGAGCCGCTCCTTCTCCCTTCTCCTGATATGGTGGCTCTGTTTGTTGGCAATTGATGCCGTCAACACCTTCTCATGGAGTGGACAGTCAAGAGTTGTTTCCGGTACTATCTTGGTGCATGTTTGACCCTTGTCATCAAGCCCCTGCAGGACGAACTGCGGTGCCGCTGGTCCCATAACCTCCTCTACTCTCACGCCGAGGGATTTCATTACACACCGGAACTGGTCGGGGCCGTCGAAGTCGTAGGTCAACGCATATTCCGAAACCTCTTTCATCTGTTCTATCACATCTGACTTTCGGAAATTGAACCGCTTCTGCCTGCCTGCATCTTCCTTCTCAACATCCTTTATCCTTGCTCCCTGGCCTTTCTTCGGGACCGTGAAGTGATAGACTTCAGCTACACTTTCCATGAATTCAGAAGTTCGCCGGTGCTCATAGGCATTGTTAATTTTTCTGCCCGTCTCATCTATCCTGACTGATACCACGTGATAATGGATCCGTCCCGTGTCACTGTGCCTGTAAACGAGATAGGGCTGGGAGCCCAGCCCTAGACGGTTCATGAGTGCCACTATGAAGTCAAGAATGTCATCCTCGCTGCACAGGTCAGTTTCAGAAGGGTTCACAGAGGCGTGAAAGCTCACCTCCCTCACGGGATAACGGCTTTTCTCAAATTTTGCGAACGTATCATAAATGGTCTTGCGCCTGGCATCCTGAAGATTGCAGGTGGCAATGAGTTCTGCCACCCCTTTCGCAACCTTGGACTCGTTGTAATCCAATGCGCTCCTGCAGGATTCTCTCGGCTTTCCTATTTCGACTATCATGGTGCGTTCAGAGTTTCGGGAAATTGAACTTGACGGAGAAGTCCTTCTCCTCAGTTCATAGGAGTTCCAGGTTGTGAACCCTTATGACAATCTGGGCCATCAGGTTTCCGTCTTTCGACTGGTATGCTCTGGCCGAAGGCATTCCGGAGACAAAGACTCTCTTGCCCTGCTTGAGGAACTGGAATACTCCGGATGACTTGCCTGTCACCTCGTATACCGTCTTGACTTCTGCGTCACCTTTCTTCTCGTTGCAGATGACCTTGAATGACATGAACGGGTCTCCCCCGTTCTTGCTTTGAACCATTGACGCATCCTGCGCAAGGTTTCCGATGATTTCAATGTTTTGCATAATAGTATGATTTTGAGTTTACGTGTTGTCCTGGGTGTATCGCTCGAAGATGTCAATGATTACCGCTATCTCATCCCTCATCTCCTCGGTAAGTCTCATCAGCGATATAACCTTCTCCTCGATGTTCCTCCCACTGAGATATGGCTTGCCGTCCGGCCCTGTCATCTTCGCCTGGCGCTGATACGTTGCGACGAACTGGTTGTAGTTCACTCCTATCTTGTTGGCCTGGAAAATGAATTCATTGAGTTTGTCTCGGAGTATTTTGTCGGTAACTCTGACAATGACTTTTTTTGAAACGATGTTCTTCTTGAAGAGCATATCGCGTATGAGGGAAGACACCGTGAAGTATCCGTTCTTCTCCATGAGCACGTGTATTTTTTCGAACTCTTCATCTGTTACCCGACACTCAAGAAGATGATTTCGGGGCATCCTCGAGTCTTCTATTATGTCTCCTTTAATCGTTCTCCGTTTCATTTTCTGGCTATCAATAAAAGTTGCAACTACGGCAGCAACTTCGTCCGACCGCAGGTCGTGCAAGGATTTTTCGGAGAAAAACGCAGATGTAGTTGTATTACATCTGCACTCCTTGCACTAAATTTTTTCACAAAAATCTCCCTAGGTCAGCATCAAACGTCAGTGCAAATAAAGTAAAACTTTTTTATTCATCAAAACACTTTTATTTGACTATTTTTATTGTATCTTTGCACAGTTGGACTTTTGCTCAGTTATTAATTGCATCAGTTATGACCTTATGCTTTTATGCTGTTATGACCAGATATAATGGTCCAGTTATGCTGTTGAAAAGTTCAACAAATATGCAGTTATGCAGATGAACAGATATGTCGTTACGCATATGAGCATTTAAGCAGTTATTAACTTTCATTATAGAGGGACAAAAGATATGGTTCAGAAAGTTTTCAAGTTCCCGGACGGGAAAGGAGGATTCATCCTCAAGATTCTTGGAGAGGATGAGAAATGGCATCTGTGTGATGCAGACGGTAATTATCTCGAGGAGGAAAAGCCCAAGAAGAATTCCGGAGTCAACTCATCCGCAAAGGTCGGAAAGAGGGCTCATGAAAAGAAGAACGATAAGAGTTCTCCTTCCATCAGGCTCAGCGTCTCCGCATCCATCGAGAATGGAGAGCTTATCAATGATTATGTCCATTGGCGGTCTCTGAATAACCACGAGTATTTCTCACGTTCGAACTTCATGGTCCGGTCAACGATTGCTGCAATCAATAAGGATCAGGATTTTTCCGAATATCTCAAAAGCAAACAGTGATGTCAGGGAGCCGACCTCAGAAAGATATGGCCAATAACCAGGTAAACGACTCAAGGGAGCTCTTCCGAATGGAGAAGAGTGTCATGACAAAGGCTAACTTCGATGAGATGAGCCTTGTGTCCGGTGACAATATTCCGGAAGCCCTGCTTGAGTATATCTGCTATGAGCACCAATATAATATCTTCGGGTACGGCATTCTTGATCCAACTGAGTTCGCCAGGGAATTCAGATTCTCCGTCAACTATCTCATGGGCAGGCACCCGGATCCTTACCAGTTTCAACTGAGAAAACTTGTGCTCCAGGGACAGAACAGTCAGAACAAACGACTTAGGTTATCGACCGAAGGAATCGGGCAGGAGAATCTCATCTGTAGCAGTAGGCTTGAAAACGCACTCTTCATTCTGGCAAATTATGCATTGAATATCACTGCGACTTCCGTACTGGAAGACCAGACTCTTATCCGTCAGTACGGATTCCTGCGAGTTCTTGAGCAGTTTACAATGATTCAGGATGGAAAGACCGGGAAGGTTACATACGCATATAAGCTTGATGACAAGTTCCGCCGGAACCTCTCCAGTATGTATCTTACCACGAGGCGGGACAGTTTTGTCTCTCTTCGCAAGAGCGGCCTTGGCCCTCTGTATGTCTTTCTTCTAAAACTCAGGGATGCTCTGTTCGCTGAAGGAAGGACAGAGACCGAGTTAGGGAGTACCCCAACATTTGAGTATCTATGTGAGTTGGTCGGGATTCCGCAAGGCAGCGAGCCGAAATACCGTAAGAGGAACCTGAACCAGGCTATTTCGAAGATCCGGATGGAAACGGAACTGGACTTCCATCTGGAGTGGGTCTTCGGCGGAGGAAAGGAACGATACACCCCGATCTTTCGCTTCTTCCCGAATTCATCCCAGATTGTCGCCACTCCTGATAACAGGTTTGCAAAGATTTGCCGAGAGAGAGAGAGGATTGACATCGCAGTTCACGAGTTCAAACACAATCTGATTGAAGTGTGCCCTCTTGGGGGCAGGAGATATACGAAGGATGCCGAGGACTTTTTCTTTTCATGGATTCGATCCGAGGGGCCGGAGACAGAAGGTCTCATCCGCTATGCACTGGAAAGAACTTTCGTGAACCTTGGCTGTGGAATACCTTTGGATATTCCGGAGAGAGTCAAGCTGTTCCGATTTTATGCATCCCGCAGAGGCAGTGATGAGATGGACGCCTGGCTGAGGGAGCTGTTTTGCGGAAGTCATGGCTTCAGCGTTCCTGTTTTCAGGTGCAGGGACGAAAGACGATAACGGTACACCTAAAGTCATCACTTTGGTGAGTATTCCACCGAAATCGGTACACCTCACCCCGTCACTTTGGGCAAATCGGTACACCTCATCCTGTCACTTTGACCTCTGACGGTACACCTCATCCCATCACTTTAGTCCCAACGGTACACCTGAAGTCATCACTTTGAAGGCTATTTCGCGAATTGTGTGGATACCGCACTCGGCGGTACACCTCATCTCATCACTTTGGAAAAACCGTTACCCACTTTTCATCATATCAAGGCAGCGACGGTTCACCTCATCTCATCACCAGATATAAATAAGAAACAATAGAAACATAAAACTATACTATGTCCTGATACCTAGGCGTAAGCCTTTCTTTGAAGAGAAAGAAGATACCAGGATATTTGTCAGAGCCTTTATTTTTGACCGTTCAGGTTGGAACAGGTACAAATTTGGGCCCTTTCTTGGTGTCAGAAAATGAAAAAAAGTATCTTTGCATAAATCATAATTCCCCTATGAAAGATATTGAGACTCAGGCACAGATTGAGGATGAGATAACGACAGAGTTGTCCAACCTGTATTTCAATCAATATTATCAGAATTACATCAACCAGATGGAATCGCTTGACAATGCTGATGGGTTTGAGCGGGATGACCGGTTCTTCGGCCATTTCGATGACCAGCATATTCAGTACAAAGTCAAGATAGGTGATAATGGGGAAACCTTCCTATATAGCAAGGATATGCATCGTGCATATGAATTTCTGATTGAGTTTGACAAGAAAGATACAGGATACGGCATCTATTATGGCTGCAGGGCCTTCGTTTGTGAAGGGGATCTGAGAGATGAGGTGATGCTCCTCTCCCGGGAATGGGATTCACTGCGAGGGGAAGTCTGTGAGATTCTAAATAATACTTTCCCCACCAAGGATTTCGCCAAGAGATTCCGTCCGACGAACAATACAAGCAATAATACCTTCTGGCCGTTCTGGATTACACTGGATCCGGATGAAGATATCATAGATGTCGCTGCAAGGGCCACCCGTCTCATTGCTTGGGTTTATAAGAGATACCTTCAAATGAATCCCAAATACTATACGCCCGTTGCAATGCCTTCTGGCACAGGTATCAGCACAGTCACGTCATTCACCAATGATGCCAGGGATATTGTATACCGGGATATTCGCAAAGAATTCGGGAAGGAGGCGGAATCTGGATATAAGAAGTTCATCCGCCTTGCCAGAAAAACGGAAAATGGCATAATTCAAAAAGATGGTCGTTATGAATTCGCATACAGGTTTGTACGGTTCACCCTTGAAGGAATCGCTGCTACCATATACTTAATCTGCAAGGAATATGGGATGATCCGAACCAGAGAGGATGGCCATGAGTCTATCCCATGGGAGTATTTTGACCAGATTTTTCTTGCCCCGGATGGAGACCCTCTATCTTCAATAAGGAAGTCCTATTCAAATGGGAGGTATAGAAAGGATTTTATAAAACGCCCTCTTCAAAATCTAATAGATTCAGGTATTATAAGCAGCAAAAAATGAAAAATTATATTCCTGATATTCAGCTGATTAAGTGACTGTTTTTCCAGTCCATTTATAGAGTTTGAGGTAGTCCATACCTTTGTACCACATTCAGATTACGAATGTGGTTTTTTTAATGTTGAATTTAAATCTAACACAAAGTTATGACACAGTCAGAAGTTATCAATTACAAGAAGTTCTATTCAGACTCAAAATTCTGGAACAAACTCGGTAAGGTGGCTATCCACCTCGGACGCAAAGTGTGCTATTATGCACTTACCCTCTACTACGTTCTTAAGTCACCCGATGTTTCCCTCGGGAACAAGGCAATCATCATGGGAGCTTTGGGATATCTTATCCTCCCGCTTGACCTCATTCCTGATGCTATCCCAATCGCCGGTCTCACAGACGATGCAGCGGCCCTCAAGCTAGCATACGAGACCGTCAAGGCCTCTGTCACTCCGGAGATTGAGCAAAAGGTGAATGACAAACTATCCCAGTGGTTCTAATTTATTAACAACGCCCCGTCTCCTCAGACATGGAGACGGCATAAAACAGACAGCTATGAATATAAATTTTCCTACAAGAAGGACGAATCCTTTAATCGAGCATTTCCGTACACATGCAATCAATCAACATAAACCGGATTCCATGAAGCTTGGCAACTACGATTCGGATTATGATGACGATGATGAAAACAGCTCATATGATCCTGAAGAAGACCTCGAGATGATGTTCGACGATGAGGATCTTGAAGAAATGCACGAATCTTACTAAATGTTTAACAATCAATATTCTGATATATGGTCACAGTAAGCACTAAGGAGGGTCTCCAGCAGGCTCTCAAGAACAGAGAATCTCAGATTAGAGTAACCGGAGAACTGGCGAAATCAATGAGAAAGAAGTCAAAAATCAAGAAAGGGGCGAAGATTGGTGGCGCGCTTATGGTCATCGGCGGAATCGTAGCCATCCCATTCACAGGTGGAGCATCAGCTGGGCTCGCTATCGCCGGAGCAACAGCGACAGCCCTTACAGTTGGAACTATTTCAATAACTGCAGCCGAACTGGCGATTCTTTGCGGATTCGTGCTCGGAATGACAGGAATCCTGATGGGCGCCAAGGTTGAATTCCACCCGGACGGCACGGTTACAATCACTCCAAGGTATAAATCATAAAAATACGCACTATGTCAGGAATGTTCAGAGATGGTGGTGAATGGGCTTGGAAGCTCCTCACCAAGAAAAGAAAAGTATCCGCAGCGGATAATTCCTATATGGATAACAATGGCCTTGGACCTAAGGTCTTCAAGACTATTCTCAAAATCATAGGTAACAAGTATAACGGATAAGGATTATGAAAAATAGTTTAAGCGATTCCATCAGAAATGCACCGAAGCTCTCACCAGATGAGGGCGGAAAAATCAAAGAAGTGGTAGATGTAATTATTGATGTCCTTGTAAAGGTATCGGGAGGGAAACCATGGTTTGGCGGAAAGAAGAAATAACAAGGTCCAGATAAAATGCAATAGCCACCCCTCCTGGGGTGGCCATTTGCGTATAAGAGGTTTAAGTTCTCTTATTTTGAAGCTTCTACGGATACCTTTCGGAACTCCTTGAGAGCTTTCTCAATTTCAAGAGAGGCTTTACGTGCACGTGTTCCGGCAGCTTTGTTTCCCTCTACATTCTTCTGTGCTTCTGCTGCGAAATCTGCACACAAAGCATTGATTTTTTCTACTAGTTCTTTCATATACGTTTTGTATTATTATCCTTGCAAATATACTCACAATTCTTTAGAGTTTCTTAAAAGGTCAGTCCATCTTTCTAGATTCCTTTTGCAAAATTATAATATATCATATTGTTTTTATA
>JAGHVK010000084.1 GCA_018064345.1 Candidatus Cacconaster merdequi | reverse complement strand
GCTTCTTTCCATCAGGGAATCCTTGTCCGAGAACAAGCAGAAGACGGTTGACAAGGCGATTCCTGAGCTTGTCCAGCTGATATGCCAGAGACAGAGGCCGGACGGAGGTTTCGCCCTCTGGGATGATTCACCTGACTCCCAGAGTTGGATTTCGTCGATGGCCGGAGAATTCCTGATGAAAGCGTCACGGAATGGCGCAAGTGTCAGTCGTGGAGTCCTGGCCAGCTGGTCCAGATACCAGAAGAGAGCAGTCCAGGACTACCGTAACTCCGACACCCGATTCCTTTGGGATCTCGAGCAGGCCTACAGGCTCTACACCCTTGCCCTTAACGGAGAAACAGAGAACGGAGCGATGAACAGGCTCAAGGAGGCACAGGGCCGCTCCAGCCAGGCCACATGGATGCTGGCATCGGCATATTCACTGTCCGGAAAGAAAGCTGTGGCACAGGAGATCATCGCATCTCTCAAGCCGGAGTTCAATGGCTATTCAGAGAAGGACAGGACATACGGTTCTCCATTGAGGGACAAGTCAATGGCGCTGGAATCCTTCGTCCTCTCAGACATGACTGACAAGGCTTACGACCTTGCCCAGGACATCGCCAGTGACATCGCCAGAGAGAAGTTCTCATCCCAGGAGATCGCGTTCGGAATCAAGGCGATGACCGCCCTCGCCGAGAAGTCGGGGACCGGCATGCTCTCCGCCAATGTGACACACGGAAGCAAGACCATGCCAGTCACCAGCGCCAGGTCTTTCGCAAAAGTCAGCATAGACCCTGAAAGCGGCAAGGTTGACATCGAGAACACCTCCGAAGGAACGATACATGCCCATCTGACCCTGTCCCACATCCCGGATGCCGGCACGAAGGTCGATGCAAGAGCGGACGGCGCGAGCATCAAAGTCACCTACAAGGGAAGAGACGGCAAGGTCCTCAATCCTAAGGAGATAGCGCAGGGAACAGAATTTACGGCAGTTGTCACTGTCACGAACGGATCAGCACTGAAAGCGCTTGACGACATGGCCCTCATGATGAAGTTCCCTTCAGGATGGGAGGCCATCAACGAAAGGCTGTTCGCCGGAACGGAAGAAGGATCAGACCAGGAGAAGGTCGAGCATCTTGATCTCAGGGATAATGCCTGCATCTGGCATTTCAGTCTTCCAAAGTCATCGTACAAGACATTCAGCATAAGGTTCAAGGCCGCCTACGAAGGCGAGTTCGTGCTTCCTTCCGTCAAGTGCGAAGACCTCTACGACCCTCATGTCTTTGCCTGCACAGCATCATCCATGACCAAGGTCACCAGGTAACATCACGTCCCTGATGGACAGGAAAAGGAAAAGAGGAATATGGGCGGCCGGCATCATCACGGTGCTGGCTGCCTGTGTTCTGTGCTTTCCCCGGGATCCTTTCAAGGGAGCCAGTTACTCCACTGTGGTAACTGACCGCAACGGAGAACTGCTCGGAGCCAGGATCGCATCAGACGGACAGTGGAGATTCCCGCCCTGCGACACCGTCCCTGACAAGTTCAGGACGGCCATAATCGAATTCGAGGACAGATGGTTCCGGTTCCATCCCGGCGTGAATCCGATCTCAGCTGTCCGTGCGGCTGTCGGCAACATCAGAGCCGGAAGGATCACAAGCGGCGGAAGCACGATCACGATGCAGGTCATCAGGATGTCCCAGGGCAGAGAGAGGACTTACCGTCAGAAGATAAAGGAAGCCGTGCTTGCGACTTTTCTGGAGATGCGGTGCTCCAAGAAAAGGATTCTTGCCATGTACGCGTCGCATGCCCCGTTCGGCGGCAATGTGGTAGGACTTGAAGCCGCATCATGGAGATACTTCGGAAGGCCTCCCGGAGAGCTTTCCTGGGGAGAGGCGGCGACTCTTGCAGTACTGCCCAACGCCCCGTCTGACATCCATCTCGGAAAGAACAGGGAAAGGCTTCTGGACAAGAGGAACAGACTGCTCCGCAGACTTCACGACAAAGGAAAGTTGGATGATCTGGATCTGGAACTAGCTCTTGATGAGCCACTTCCGTCAGAACCAGCTCCGCTTCCGCAATATGCCTGGAGCATCACTGAACGATACGCCAAAGATGCTCCCGGACAAAGAAGCAGGACGACTGTCGATCTCGGAATCCAGAGACAGGTGGAAGATGTGGCGGACAGATGGAACAGCGAGTTCGCGATGGGAGGAGCAAACGACCTGGCCGTAGTGGTGATGGATGTCAGGACCGAAGAGATACTGGCATATGTAGGGAACGCCAGGAGGGATGTCAGCAGACCGGGAGCGGATGTGGACATAGTCCGTTCGCCAAGAAGCACAGGCAGCATCCTCAAACCGATTCTCTACTGTTCGCTTCTTCAGGACGGCGGGATGCTCCCGAACACCCTTCTCCCTGACATTCCTGTCAACATCTCCGGTTTTTCGCCTCAGAACTTCAACCGTCAGTTCGCCGGTGCGGTCAAGGCATCAGAGGCGCTTGCGAGGTCCCTCAATGTGCCGGCAGTCCACATGCTGAGGAGAGAAGGCGTGCCGAAGTTCCTGGACATGCTCAGAAAATGCGGCATGACGACCCTCGGCAGAAGCGCAACCGACTACGGGCTCTCTCTCATCCTCGGAGGAGCCGAAGGCACTCTTGAAGAAATAACAAGAATCTACGCCAGGATGTCAGCCTCCTATCAGGGCTCCGTCAAAGGATTTCCGCTGACAGACAAATGCGCATTATGGTGGACCTTTGATGCTCTCAAGGAAGTCAACAGACCCGATGAGATCGATTTCCATCTGATAGGATCTGTCAGAAAGATAGCGTGGAAGACAGGAACCAGCTACGGATTCCGCGACGCATGGGCGGTAGGTGTGAATGCAGACTACGCTGTAGGAGTCTGGGTCGGAAACGCCATGGGCCAGGGTGCGGCAGGAATTACAGGAGCCAGGACAGCCGGACCGGTGATGTTCGACATATTCAACCTCCTCCCCTCCGGATCCAGGACAGAAGCATATTCAAAGGACGGATGGTTCCTGGAACCGGCCCCATCGGACGGGATCAAGGCTGAGGTATGCCATGAGTCCGGATGCCTGAAAGGACCGGACTGTGAGAAAGGCGACACCCTCCTGCTTCCTGCCGCCGCCATGAAAAGCGCCCCATGTCCTTACCACAGGACAGTCCAGGGCACAAAGACATTCGTCCTTCCTCCGGCGATGGAATGGTACTACCGCCAGCATCATCCTGAATATTCGCCACTTCTCCCAGAGGACCTCAAGGACAGCGAACCTATGGAGTTCATCTACCCTGAAGGAGGCACGGAGATCCTCATCCCGAGACAGCTGGACGGCTCGGTCGAAGGAGTGACGTTCAACCTTGCCCACAGATTCCCAGGCCAGACGGTCTTCTGGCACCTGGACAATGAATATGCCGGCAAGACGCAGTTCATCCACCAGCTGCGCCTCAATCCTTCCGTCGGAAAGCACACGGTCACAGTGGTGGATGAATCCGGAAACTCGCTCTCCGTCGGTTTCACCGTAGCGGAGAACAAGTTATGATGCAATTATCTGCTACTCAGCTGTTTTAACACTGAACTTGTAGACGCAGACATGGGTGTAGAGATCCCCTGGATTGAGAATCACTGACGGGAACTCAGGCTGGTTAGGGCTGTCAGGGAAGTGCTGGGTCTCGAGGGCCAGGCAGCATCTGTACTCCATCGGCTTGCCGCTTACACCGATACCCTTGCCACTGAAGAAATTACCGCTGTAGAACTGGATTCCCGGCTGGTCGGTGAGGACCTCCATGAAACGTCCTGTCTCCTTGTCCCAGACGGTGCAGGCGCTCTCGATCTCTTTTTCTGTCTTGCGGTCGAGCACCCAGTTGTGGTCGTAGCCCTTGGCGTTGCGGATCTGTTCATTGTCAGTCTGGTCGATTCTCTCACCCATGATGTGAGGGGTGCGGAAATCGAAAGGAGTACCCTCGACGCTCTCGTTCTGACCGAGCGGAATGCTCAGGGCGTCGATAGGAGTGTAGGCTGATGCGTTGATGGTCATCTCATAGCCTGTGACATCGCCGTTGCCCTCGCCCTTGAGATTGAAGAAGGAGTGGTGGGAGATGTTGACAGGGGTGGCCTTGTCGGTGATAGCCGCATACTCGACCTTGAACTCATTGTCAGCGGTCAGCGAGTACTGCATGGTCACATTGAGGTTGCCAGGATAGCCCTCGAATCCGTCCGGACGGACGTAGCGGAAGACAATCCTGTTCGCATTGGACTCGACGACCTCCCAGGCGACGTTGTCAAAGCCCACGAAACCGCCATGGAGAGTGTTGACCTCATTGTCATTGGCCGGAACATTGTACTCCACGCCGTCCACGGTGAAGGAAGCTCCGCCTATTCTGTTTGCGACAGGGCCTACGCAGGCGCCGAGGAAGCGCTCTCCGTCAGGGTTGACATATTCGGCGATGGATCTTCTGCCCACCACGATGTCTGCGAGACTGCCGTCCTTGTCAGGAGTGAAGAGGGTGACCACCCTGCCTCCGAAGTTAGTGACCTGCATGGTGATGTCACCGTTCTGCAAAGTGTAGAGCTTCACAGGAACATTGTTGATGGTAGTGTCGAAGTTCTCTTCCGGCACGAGATCCGGTCCTGCGGTCTTCGGTCCGCCGCATGAGAATGCCAAGGCTGCCGCCAAAGCAAGAAAAAGACTCTTTTTCATTGGATATGATGTAATGTTTGACTTTTCTCGAACAGGCTCAGGCTGTTTGTCTGCAAGGTACGAATATTCCGTGAGAGTTGAGTTATTTATCCGGACAAAAGGTTATATTTGTACTTTGAACCAATCAAAACAATAAAGAACATGAAGCGTTTGATCACACTCATCTCCGCTGTTCTGGTGCTCGCATCATGCGCACAGATGAACCCGGCTTACCTCCTTTCAGGAGGCTCGAAGGTTCTCCAGGCGGCAACTCTGACTGACGAACAGATCCAGGGCTACTGCTCACAGTATGTCCAGCAGCTGGATGCTCAGAGCGCAGTTCTTCCAGAAACAAGCGCCTACGTCAAGAGAGTCAGCAACATGACCAAGAACTTCACTTCCGTAGATGGGATTCCGCTCAATTTCAAGGTCTACAGCACCAGGGATGTCAATGCCTTCGCCTGTGCTGACGGCAGCGTCAGAGTGTATTCCGGTCTTCTTGACGTGATGACCGACGATGAGGTGCTCGGAGTCATCGGCCACGAGATCGGTCATGTCGCAATGAGGCATTCCAAGAAACAGTTCAAGCAGGCTCTTCTCACCTCAGCCCTGAGAGATGCGGTAGTCTCGACCGGAGGCACCATCGCAGCCCTCTCAGCATCCCAGCTCGGTGACCTCGGAGAGGCCCTCATGAGTGCGAAATATTCAAGAAAGCAGGAGAACGAAGCCGATGACTACGGCTACGCTTTCCTCAAGGAGCACGGCAAGAACCCTTGGGCCATGGCAATGGCCTTCGAGGAGCTTCTCACCCTCTCCACAGGTTCAGCCAGCGCCGGAACCCAGGCTGCAGCCAACTCTGCAGTAAGCGAGATCTTCTCTGACCACCCTGCAACTGAAAGCAGGATTCAGAGGATGTCCGCAAAGGCAACCGCTGACGGCTTCAAGAGACCTTCAAAGTAGTCTCTGCAAACACCTTTACGTTCAACGAATAATATGGAAAGCGAATGATTCTATACGATCAGATCACAGCTTTGCATCAGCGGTTGGAGACGTTGGGGAGGTGTCTTTGACATCGCCGGCAAACGCGACCAGATAGCTGCACTGCAGAAAAAGACCGAAGCCGCGGACTTCTGGAACGATCCCAAGGCCGCTGAAAGCTTCATGAAAAACCTCAACGGAATCAAGTTCTGGGTGACAGGCTTCGACAAGGCCACAACAGAAGTGGACGACCTCGACGTGCTCTACGAGTTCGCGAAGGAAAGTCTCGAAGGACTGGAGGACGAAGCAGCCTCAACCCCCGAGTCAGAAGAACTTGATGCCGCATATTCATTGGCTGAGAAAGATCTTGAGTCGCTTGAGCTCCGAAACATGCTCGGAGGCGAAGGGGACAACCTCGGAGCCGTCCTTACCATCAACTCCGGAGCCGGCGGAACCGAATCCAACGACTGGAGCGCAATGCTGATGAGGATGTACATGCGCTGGGGCGAGCGCAACGGTCACAAAGTGACTGTCACCGACCTCCAGGAAGGAGATGAGGTTGGCATCAAATCAGTCACCATAGAATTTGACGGTGAATATGCCTACGGCTACCTCAAGGCCGAGAACGGAGTCCACAGACTCGTCCGAATCTCCCCTTTCAACGCCCAGGGCAAGCGTCAGACAACCTTCTCTTCAGTCTTCGTCTACCCTCTCGTGGACGACACCATCGAAGTCAGCATCAACCAGAGCAAGCTCTCCTGGGACACTTTCAGAGCTGGCGGGCACGGCGGACAGAACGTTAACAAAGTCGAGTCCGGAGTGCGTCTCCGCTACATCTACACTGACCCTGACACCGGAAAGGATGAGGAGATTCTCATCGAGAACACCGAGACCCGTGACCAGCCGAAGAACAGGGCCAAGGCCCTTCTTCTTCTCAAGTCCCGTCTTTACGACCTCGAGATGAAGAGGCGCGATGCCAAGAAGGCCGAGATCGAAGGGAGCAAGAAGAAGATCGAATGGGGCTCGCAGATCCGCTCCTACGTTCTTCACCCGTACAAGATGGTCAACGACCTGCGCACCGGCTACAAGACGGCCGACACCCAGGGAGTCCTTGACGGGGATCTCAACGAATTCATGAGGAGGCTTCTGATGCAGGAAGGCACCGGAGGGGCCACCGCACCGGTAGAGGACATCGACTGATTCCCGGACAAGACAGAAATAATTCAATAGAATAAAGCATATCGAAATGAGTACAACATTCAAGTACGCACCAATGTTCCAGCTCGGTCCTGACACGACCGAGTACTACAAGATTCCAGGCTCAGAGAGTCTGGTCTCTGTCGGTGAGTTCGAAGGCCACCCTATGCTGAAGGTCACCCCTGAGGCTCTCACCCTTCTCACCAACACCGCATTCCGTGACGTGAGCTTCCTTCTCCGCCGCTCCCACAACGAGCAGGTCGCGAAGATCCTCTCCGACCCTGAGGCAAGCGAGAACGACAAGTATGTCGCACTGACCTTCCTCCGCAACGCTGAAGTTGCCGCAAAGGGCAAGCTTCCTCTCTGCCAGGACACCGGCACCGCCATCGTCCATGGTGAGAAAGGCCAGCAGGTCTGGACCGGTTTCGAGGATGAAGAGGCAATCTCCCTCGGTGTCTTCAAGACTTACACCGAGGAGAATCTCCGCTACTCACAGAACGCACCTCTTGACATGTACAACGAGGTCAACACCAAGTGCAACCTCCCTGCACAGATCGACATCGAAGCCTGCGAGGGCATGGAATACCGCTTCCTGATGGTCACCAAGGGCGGCGGATCCGCCAACAAGAGCTATCTCTATCAGGAGACAAAGGCCCGTATCCAGAATCCAGGCACTCTCGTTCCTTTCCTTGTAAGCAAGATGAAAACTCTCGGTACGGCTGCGTGTCCTCCATATCATATCGCTTTCGTAATCGGCGGCACGTCAGCTGAACGCAATCTTCTTACTGTCAAGCTGGCTTCCTGCCACTACTATGACGAACTCCCTACGACAGGTGACGAGACCGGCCGCGCATTCCGCGATATCGAGCTCGAAAAGCAGGTCCTTGAAGAGGCTCACAAGATTGGTCTTGGCGCGCAGTTCGGAGGCAAGTATATGGCCCACGACGTCCGCATAGTACGCCTTCCTCGTCACGGTGCAAGCTGCCCTATCGGATTGGGCGTAAGCTGCTCGGCAGACCGTAACATCAAGACAAAGATCAACAGGGACGGTATCTGGATTGAGAAGCTCGACGACAATCCTACCCAGTGGATTCCAGAGGAACTGCGCAATCAGGGAGAAGGAAACGCCGTGAAAATAGATCTCGACCAGCCGATGGCGGATGTGTGCAAGATATTGACGAATTATCCTATCGGGACACGTTTGAGCCTCAATGGAACAATCATCGTGGGACGTGATATCGCTCATGCAAAGATCAAGGCACGCCTTGACGCCGGAGAGGGAATGCCACAATACCTTAAAGAGCACCCTATCTACTATGCCGGCCCTGCAAAGACTCCTGCAGGGATGGCTTGCGGCTCGATGGGTCCGACCACTGCCGGACGAATGGATCCATACGTGGATGAGTTCCAGGATAACGGTGGAAGTATGATAATGCTTGCAAAGGGTAACCGCAGTCAGGCCGTTACTGATGCCTGCAAGAAGCACGGCGGCTTCTACCTCGGCTCTATAGGTGGCCCTGCTGCAATCCTTGCTCAGAACAACATCAAGAGCATCGAATGCGTAGAGTATCCAGAACTCGGTATGGAAGCAATCTGGAAGATTCGTGTCGAGAACTTCCCGGCATTCATCCTCGTGGATGACAAGGGCAATGATTTCTTCGCTCAGTTCAAGTAGAAGACATCCAGGACGGATTAACGGATAATCCTTTCCATAGTAAAAGACGGCCCCGGAAGCTGCGGCTTCCGGGGCTTGTCTTATAGTCTGACAGTGACTTCGAGGCTGCTTTCCTTTCTACCTGCTGATGTGCCCGGTTCCGAGGGTGGCTCCGGCGAGTTCGCCGGTGTGAATACCGTTCTTTATGGTATGGACTCCGTTCACAAATACGTGCTCTATGCCTGTGGCATAGGTGTGCGGTTGGGCGTATGTGGCAACATCGGCGATGGTGCCGGGATTGAAGACAGTGATGTCCGCAGCATAGCCCGGAATAAGCATACCTCTTTCTTTCAGCTTCATACGTGATGCAGGCAGCCCTGTGCACTTATAGATGGCAGTGGACAGGTCCACGATTTTCTTCTCCCTTACGAACTGCTCGAAGAATCGGGCGAAAGTTCCGTAGGAACGTGGGTGAGGAAGAGAATTGGAAAGAGGCCCTTCCGGAGAATAGACGCTGCCGTCGGAAGCGGGCATCGAGAGAGGGTGGGCGTATATCTTTTCGAGGTTCTCCTCCTTCATGGCGAAGGTCGCCTGATTCACGCCCAAATTCTCCGAGATGAGAAGGTGACGGATCATACTCCATTCGTCCATTCCAGAGATTTGGCAGCATTCTGCAAGGTTTTTGCCCGCAAATGCTTGGTTTTCAGGATTGCTGCATCCGGCAACCACCACTTGCTGCGATCCGCCGAAGCGGTCGAGGCGGCTTTGGGCGTATTTCTTCATCTTTTCGCATGCCGCTGGATCATTGAGACGGTTGAGTATGTCCTGAGACGTTCCGTCCCTCAGTTCAATAGGAATGAAGGAGGTGAATCCTGTTGAGAATGCAGTGTAAGGGTAGCGGTCGAATGTGACATCGATTCCCTCGGCGCGGGCATCTTCGATTTTCCTGAGCATAAGGTCAAGCTTGTCGAAATTGGCCGGGTTCTGTGCCTTGAGATGGGAGATTTCCAGTCGTGCGCCTGAAAGGCGTGCAGCCTCAATAGCCTCATCGACGGCTTCGAGAACATGGTCGTCCTCGTTACGCATATGAATGGAATAGAGTGCGTTGTGTTTTGCAACGACTTTGTTGAGGGCTACCATCTCGCGGGTGTCGCAGTAGCAGCCCGGAGCATATTCAAGACCGTATGACAGGCCGATGGCTCCCATTTCCAATTCCTTGTCAAGAATCTCGCACATCTTTGCGAGCTGGTCGTCGGTAGCCTTCACGTTGTAAGGGCCTACCACTGCCTCGCGGATGTCCCCGTGGCCGACAAGTGATGCGTAGTTTATTCCTATCTTGTTCTTTTCCAGTGCTTCATAGAATCCGTCAATGTCTCTCCAAGCCGGGTATCCGAAGCGTGTGGTATCTTTCCTCCCGGCCCAGCTCTCGTCGGAAAATACAAACGGAGCACCGCCGCAATTACCTCCGAGGTCTGTGGTTATGCCCTGGAAGATACGGCTGTCTCCTTTCGGGGCTTCAAACAGATTGGTGTCTGTGTGCGTGTGGATATCGATAAATCCCGGCGAGACGGTCAGCCCTTTTGCATCGACGATTGTCCCTGCACTTGTGCCGAGGTCTTTGCCTAGTGCGGCTATCTTTCCGTTGCGGATTGCAATGTCACCCACAATAGGCGCTTTGCCGTCACCGGTGTATATTACGCCGTTCTTGATGATTGTGTCAAAAGAGTCCTTTGTCCTGACTCCACATCCAGGCACGGTGCTTATGCCAAGGATAGCGGCTCCGAAGGCCGTAGTCTTGAGAAAATCCCTGCGATTCATATTTGTTGGTTCATTGATTGCCGATTGAGCGCAGACCGTCGCTCTCCCATACTTTCATATCCTCCTGGTCTCCGTAAACAAGGTAGGCCTCGATGTCATTGCGCTGGCTGACAACAGACATGGCTTCTTCCAACCCGATAACCATGAACCAGGTGGCGCAGGCATCGGCAAGGGTGGCATCTTCAGCAATGACGGTGGCGCTGAGGAGAGTGTGCTGTACGGGAAATCCTTTCCGCGGGTCTATGGTGTGTGCGAACTTCTGCCCGTCCTTTATATAGAACTTATGATAGTTGCCGGATGTGACGATACCTCTGTCGGAAAGGCTTATGACATCCTGGATGGTGACCGTGCTGCCGTCGCTGTCCACCGGTTTGTCTATTCCGACGTGCCACGGTTCTCCGTTTTCGCGTTTGCCGCGACAGACGATTTCACGACCCACTTCAACGAGGTAGTCGGTGCAGCCGTGCGATTCAAGGGCACGGGCAATGATATCGCAAGATAGCCCCTGCGCTATTGCGTTGAAATTCAATCTAATCCGCGAGTCGCTCCTTTTCAGGTGCACTCCGTCCTCTCTTCTTTCAAGAGTGAGTTTGTCCATACCAGTGAACTGCATTATGCTGTCCACTGCTGCCTTGGAAACTTCCCCGCCTTCCGAAAAGCCGAAACCCCACAGGTCGAAGAGAGGTGCGGCAGAAGGGTCGAATGCACCTCCGCTCTCGACGAATACCTCTTTCGAACGGGTGAAACATTCGACAAAGACATCATCCAGAGGCAGGTCTTCACCGGAATTGAGCCTTGAAAGAAGAGAACCTTTGTTGTAACCGGAAAGAGAGTTGTCTATCACCAGCAGGATAGAATCGGCTTCGTGCTGGATGTGACTGGCATCGACATCTTCCGGTAACTTGAGAGAGATGCTGTATGTTCCGCCCTGGGCATATCCGCCTACCTTGGCATATCCTGACGCATTGCCGCATGAGTTCGCGACGGTCAGCAGAATGAGTGAAGGAAGCAATATGTTGAAGATTCGGCAAAGCATTGATGGCACGGTTTTGGTTTCTCTGCTCTCTTGCAAATCTACAATAAAATGTGCATCTTTGCAAGTTGTAACGGAAGTATGATGAACAAGATAAGACAATATATCCAGTTGGCGGCCCTTGTGGTATCTGTTTGCCTTTCTGCTTGTACGAAAGAGGCGGAAGAGGAGGAATCAACCTCGAAGTCAATGAAAGGATATCTCCATAATGACATCCCAAGTTTCGTCTTCAGAAACGATTACGTCACGGTTACAGCCTACGGGATAACAGATCCTGCTGAACCGCAGTACAAGTGGTATGCGTCCGGGATATCCGACACTCTGTCCGCCGCTACGGTGACCATTCATTTCCCTGACAGTCTGGGAACATTCACGGTGACGGATTTCTCTTCCTATACCGGATATTACACGAGCTCGAACTCCCGTGATGTGGCTACTGTGGATACCACGTTCAATACTTCTCTGAAGAATGTCGTCAGGAGTGGGAAATCCTTCCTTGACAAGAGAGACAACAAGCATTATTCTTACGAGACAATCGGCAACCTCGACTGGTTCACCCAGAATCTCGCATACAGCGGAGCGGGAGCGCCTTATATGGGCTCTCCTGTCACAGGTTTCTTCTTCGGCTATTATTACAGCTGGAATGAGGCGACAGGCGGTATTTCTGCCGAGGGTCTCGGCTGTGGCCCTCAGGGAGTATGTCCTGAAGGATGGTGTATTCCTACGAATGAAGATTGGGAGGACCTTGCTATGGCGATGAACGGGGGAGAGCCGCTTGCTTTTTCAGACAAATGGCAGGGGCTTGGTTCCAAGGCATCGGCCAATGCCACATTCATGGGTATCGATATGTGGAACTACTCGAATGAAACTGAGCATACGAACGACTTCGGATGGAATGCGCTTCCGACAGGAAACACCAGTAACAATCACAGCGATATCAACGGGTTTGACTCGTATGGATTCTGGTGGAGTGCCACTCAGAAGAACGACAAGCAGGCATACTACCGCTACATCTTCTACGATTATGACAACTTCCCTATGAATTACACTGCCAAGGAGGATTTCGGAGCCTCCATACGCTGTGTGAGGGTTGCTCAGTAACGTTTCTATTCAGCCTCCCTTTCAAAAGCTGATACTATCTTCGTAACAAGAGGATGCCGGACTATGTCCTCTTTTCCGAATTCTATGACGCTTACCCCCTTTATGTTCCTGCAAAGCTCCACGCCGCGCAGCAGGCCGGAGTCTTTCTTGTTGGGCAAGTCAATCTGAGTGGCATCGCCTGTCACTATGAACTTGGCATCGCACCCCATTCTGGTAAGGAACATCTTCAGTTGTCCGAGAGAGGTGTTCTGGGCTTCGTCAAGAATGACGAAAGCGCGGTCGAGAGTCCTTCCCCGCATATAAGCAAGCGGGGCAATCTGGATAATTCCCTCTTCAATGAAGGACTGCAGCCTTTTTGACGGAATCATATCTCCAAGAGCGTCATACAGAGGCTGAAGATACGGGTCGAGTTTCTCTTTCAGGTCGCCCGGCAGGAATCCCAGTCTTTCGCCAGCTTCCACCGCAGGCCTTGTGAGTATCAGCCTTTTGACTTCGCGATTCTTCAATGCCCTGACAGCGAGCGCGATGGCGGTGTATGTCTTGCCGCTTCCCGCGGGTCCGACGGCAAAGAGAAGGTCGTTGCGATAGTATTCCTCGACCATCCTTTTCTGGTTATGGGTGCGTGCTTTGATTGGCTTCCCGTCGGTGCTGAAAAGGATGATGCTCTCTTTTTCGGGTGAAAGGTCCACAACTCCTTCTTCAGGGTTGCGCATTTCGTCTTCGAAAAGAGATTCCACATCGTATTCGTTGAGATTGCTTTTTCTCATTCTCTTTGCAATCAAGGCATTGATCTTGGCTTCGAATCTTTCCAAATCGTCATCCGGCCCCACTGCCTGGATTTCTGAGCCTCTCGCAAATGCCTTGATCTTCGGAAAATGGCTTGCAAGGAGGTCGAACAGTCGGTTGTTCACTCCGTAGATCTCAACGGGGTCTATCTCCTCAAGTATTATTCTCTTTTCCATTGTTTGTTACGGCTTCATATTCCCGGCCGTTTGCATTTGTAAAGATAAGAAACTGTTTTGAAATGTCCTCTCCCAAAAAGATTTTACTTATATTTGTAGAGTAGATAGAATGCCTATGCGGAATTTTACCGGAATGTTTGCCGTGCTGCTTTGTGCAGCCGTAATGATGACGGGTTGTGACTTCGTCCGTTCAGTTTTCAATATGCCTACATCTGCTGACCTTCAAGCTCTCCGGGAGGCCAAGGCTGCGCGTGAGAAGGCACGTGCGGACTCCATTGCCGCCGTGGAGGCGGAACGTGAAAGGATAGCTGCGGAACAGGCAGCTGCAGCTGCTGCTGATTCGGTTGCTTCTTCTCTCAAGGCCTACTATGTGGTGGCCGGCGCTTTCTCTTCTCTTGAAAATGCTGAGAAGCTTGCGGCAACCCTCAAAGGAAAAGGTTATGAAGTGTCCGGTTACAAGTTCAACAACGGGCTGAATGTAGTGATGGTGTACGGAAATGATGATCTGGAGAAGACATACCGTGACTGTTCCGAATTTATGGACAAAAACAAAGGATTCCAACCTTGGATCTATCACACTGCCGACAGGCGTCACTTGGAGAAACTGTTCTGAGAACCTCAAAATTTACGATACGTATGAAAAATACAGTATTTACGGAGAAACACATCGCTCTTGGTGCAAAAATGGCTCCGTTCGCAGGCTTCAATATGCCTATCCAGTACACTGGTATAAATGAAGAACACGCAACTGTCCGTCAGGGAGTCGGCGTTTTCGATGTCTCACATATGGGTGAGATTTGGGTCAAAGGGCCCAACGCCCTACCGTTCATCCAGTATGTATCTTCCAACGACGCCTCGGTGCTTTTCCCCGGAAAGGCTCAATATACCTGCTTCCCGAACGGGAAAGGAGGCATAGTGGATGATTTCATCGTTTACTGCTTCAGTACTGAAAAGTATCTTCTTGCCGTGAATGCGGCAAATATCGACAAGGACTGGAATCATCTTTGCCAGTACGCTCCGAAATTCAGTCTTGAAATAGGGAAGGACCTTGTGAATGCTTCGGATGAAACTTGCCAGCTGGCAATCCAGGGACCGAAGGCTATGGAAGTGATGCAGAAATTATGCAAGGAGGACATTCTCTCGATGGAGTATTACACTTTCAAGCAGATTGAGGTGGCTGGCATTCCTGATGCAATCCTGTCCACTACAGGATATACCGGAAGCGGTGGGTGTGAAGTGTACGTTCCGAACGAGTCAGGCGACAAACTTTGGAAGGCTGTATTCGAAGCTGGCGAGCCGTACGGAATCAAGCCTATCGGCCTCGGGGCTCGTGACACTCTTCGCCTTGAAATGGGATTCTGCCTCTATGGCAACGACATAGATGATACTACATCCCCTCTCGAAGCGGGACTTGGATGGATTACCAAGTTCAATGATGTCAAAGGTGATTTCATTGACAAGGAGTATCTGCTGAAACAGAAGGCTGACGGTGTAAAGCGCAAGCTTGTCGGGTTCGAACTTGTGGATAAAGGTATCGCCCGCCACGAAATGCCGATTTGTGATGCTTCAGGGAAGGAGATAGGTCACGTGACGAGCGGGACTATGGGCCCTTCCATCAAGAAGGCTGTCGGTATGGGATATGTCGATGTCCCTTTCAACAAGGTTGGCAGTGAAATCTTCGTAAATGTAAGAGGACGGCTTCTCAAGGCATTGGTTGTGAAGACTCCTTTCTACCAGAAATAGAGGCTGTTTTGAGAAAGTTTCTCCTTTTGATGACCATATTCTGCGCTGCCGTGACGGCGGCGCAGAATTTCAGTGTCTGTCCGTCATTGCAGAAGCACGTCGGGTATCTCTGTTCCGATTCTCTCAAAGGAAGAGCTCCCGGGTCCCAGGGCGAACGTCTGGCTGCTGAATATCTTTACAATGCCCTTTCTGCAGCTTCTGTAGAGATGTTGACTGATATTAACGGACAGGATTTCACGATTTCTGAGGTGTCCGGGGATTTTCATTCGTGCAATATAGTCGGCATAGTCGAGGGAAGTGATGATAAATTAAAAGATGAGTACATAGTTGTGGGGGCGAATATAGATGCGCCTGGAGTGAATAGGATGACTATTGACGGTGTACCTTCCGAACAGCTGTTTGCCGGTGCTGATGCGAATGCTTCCGGCGTGGCGATAATGGTGGAACTTGCACGTCTGGCGGTGGAGAACAGCTGGCTGTTCCCGCGTTCGATTGTATTCGTCGGCTTCGGTGCCGGGGAAAAAGGATCTGCAGGAGCGTGGTATTTCGCCAATCGTGCTTTCGGACAGATGGAGAATGTAAAGGCTATGGTCGATCTGGATATGTTAGGCCATTGCTCGAATGCAGCCCGTTTCCAAGTGCTTTCCCAAGTTCCACCGGCTGACCTGGATTATCTTCTTTCTCTCGTGTCTGACGAGCCTGTCGTCTCTTTGCCGCAGGTTGCGAAATCGTCATACGTTACATCCGACTATATCCCTTTCTATGAAAAGGAGATACCTTTCTTTTATTTCTCAACGGGCAAAGGCAGGGAATACCATACTGTAAAGGATGTGCCTTCATCTCTTTCATACGCCGATATGGAATTGGAATGCAACTATCTTTTCTATTTTCTGAAGACACTCTCTTCCCTGGATGACATTCCGGCTGTACACAGCAGCCCGGAAAGCAGCAAGCCGGCGCACGATGTGGTATATTCCTTCTCCCAATGTGACAGAAGGCCGCAGTTCTTCCATTCCGACGAGCGGCATTTCCTTAAGGCCTGGGTGTACAAGTATCTGAAATACCCTGAATCTGCCATACAGGATGGCACTCAGGGAACGGTGGTTGTGGGCTTCACCATCGAGAAGAACGGCGAGGTCACTGACGTACACGTGGAAAATGGTGTGGACGAACGTCTGGATGCCGAAGCAGTGAGGGTGATATCCGTCTCTCCGAAATGGATTCCGGGACAGATTTCCGGCTCGAAGGTCCGTACCAGGATTTCCGTTCCGGTTGAGTTCAGACTCAGGAAATCCAATCAGTTCGGGATTAAAAAATAATAGGTTGGGGCAGTCAGTTAGCAAACTCTTTCTTATATTTGCGTGCCGGAATCGGAGCGGGTCTGTGCTCCCACGGCAATGATGGACTAACATAAATTTGCAATGGAATACAACTTTCTTGAAATCGAGAAGAAATGGCAGGCATACTGGGCCGAGAATCACACATTTGAAGCAAAGAACGACAGTTCAAAACCTAAATACTATGTCCTTGACATGTTCCCATATCCGTCAGGAGCGGGACTGCACGTAGGCCATCCTCTCGGATACATTGCGAGTGACATCTACAGCAGATACAAGCGCCTGAAAGGCTTCAACGTGCTTCATCCTATGGGATATGACGCTTTCGGACTCCCTGCAGAGCAATATGCCATACAGACAGGACAGCATCCGGCCGTCACTACTGTGAACAACATCAACAGATATCGACAGCAGATGGACCGCATCGGCTTTTCATACGATTGGTCAAGAGAGGTCCGTACCTGTGACCCGGCATATTACAAGTGGACCCAATGGGCGTTCCTTGAGATGTTCAACCACTGGTACAACCCTCAGACCCGTAAAGCGGAGCCAATCGATACTCTCATAGAGAAATTCAAGAAAGAGGGCCGCTGGGACAACCTTTCAGAAAAGGAGCAGTCAGACCTGCTGATGGATTACCGTATCGCATATCTTGGAGAAACTTCAGTGAACTGGTGTCCTGCTTTGGGAACGGTGCTCGCCAATGATGAGGTAAAGGAAGGCCTTTCTGTCCGTGGCGGTCATCCGGTGGAGCAGAAGAAAATGCGGCAGTGGCAGTTGAGGGTTTCAGCATACGCTGAAAGGCTGCTTGAAGGTCTTGAAGGTCTTGATTGGACAGACTCCTTGAAAGAGATGCAGCGCAACTGGATTGGCAAGAGTCAGGGAGCTGAGGTGCAGTTCCACGTGGTGAACGGCGAAAAAGAGTATGACGTGACAATCTTCACTACTCGTGCGGACACGATCTTCGGAGTGACCTTTATGGTTCTTGCTCCTGAAAGTGAGTGGGTTGCCAAGCTCACTGCAGATGACAGGAAAGATGAGGTGGAGGAGTATCTCGCACAGACCCGGAAGAAGACGGAACGGGAGAGGATGGCAGAGACACATAAGGTTACCGGAGTGTTCACAGGCTCTTACGGAATAAATCCCCTTACCGGTGAGAAAGTGCCTGTTTGGGTTTCGGAATATGTCCTTTCCGGCTATGGTACCGGTGCGATAATGGCTGTACCGGCTCACGACAGCAGGGATTATGCTTTTGCCAGGAAGTTCAATCTTCCGATTGTTCCTCTTATCGAGGGCTGTGATGTGTCAGAAGAGAGTTTCGATGCCAAGGAAGGAATAATGTGCAATTCCGGATTCCTTAGCGGAATGATGGTGAAAGAGGCGATTCCTGCGGCAATCGACTATATCGAAAGCCATGGCCTCGGCCACAGGAAAGTGAATTACAGGTTGCGTGATGCCATATTCAGCCGTCAGCGCTACTGGGGTGAACCGTTCCCTATTTATTATAAGGACGGAATTCCTTCAGCGATTCCATTTGAGAAGCTTCCTCTGGAACTTCCTGAAGTGGACAAATTCCTTCCTACCGAGAGCGGAGAACCGCCGTTGGCAAGAGCGAAAGGGTGGGATTACGAAGGTTACCCTATCGAAAAGAGCACTATGCCTGGCTTTGCTGGCAGCAGCGCCTACTATTTCCGATATATGGACCCTCATAATGATGAGGCGCTCGTGAGCCGTGAGGCTAACGGATATTGGCGCAACGTTGATTTGTATATCGGTGGAACGGAACACGCCACAGGACATCTTATCTACTCCCGGTTCTGGAATAAGTTCCTGTATGACCTTGGATATGTATGCGAGCAGGAACCTTTCAAGAAACTCATCAATCAGGGAATGATACAGGGACGAAGCAATTTCGTATATCGTATCAAGAATACGAATACATTTGTTTCCTGCGGGCTTAAGAATCAGTACGATACCACAGAAATACACGTGGATGTGAACATCGTCCATAACGACCGGCTCGACCTTGAGGCTTTCAGACACTGGATGCCTGATTACGCGGATGCTGAGTTCATCCTGGAAGATGGGGAGTATGTATGCGGTTTCGCTGTGGAGAAAATGAGCAAGAGCATGTTCAACGTGGTTAATCCGGATATGGTATGTGAAAGATACGGAGCCGATACGTTGCGTATGTATGAGATGTTCCTGGGCCCTCTCGAACAGTCAAAACCTTGGGATACAAAGGGAATCGATGGTGTTCACCGCTTCCTGCGCAAGCTGTGGAAACTTTATTTTGACGGTGATTCGTTCTGCGTATCGGACCAGAAGGCTACTGCCGCCGAGCTCAAGACCCTCCATAAACTTATTGGCAAGGCCCAGTCAGACATAGAGAACTTCTCATTCAACACGACTGTCAGCGCCTTCATGATTGCTGTTGGAGAACTTGCTGAAATGAAATGCAACAAGAGGGAGATACTTGAGCCTCTTGCAATAGTGCTCAGCCCTTATGCACCACATATTGCAGAAGAGATATGGAGTCTGCTCGGCCACAAGGAAAGCATTACATACGCCTCTTTCCCTGAGTATGTCCCTGCATATACGGTTGAGGACAACGTTACTTATCCGGTTCAGTTCAACGGTAAGATGCGTTTCACTATTGACGTGGCAAAGAGCCTTAGCCGTGAAGAGGTGGAATCTGTCATCCGTGCCGATGCCTCTACTGCAAAGTATCTGCAAGGAGCACCGATCAAGAAGGTTATTGTCGTTCCCGGTAAAATCATAAATATTGTCTATTAACGGAGGCAAGATAAAATATGACAGTTACAAAAGTTTTGTCAGTTGTAAAGTCGTACGGCATAATCACATTCGGATTGCTGCTGTACTGTCTCGCCTGGACCATCTTCATCATTCCGAACAGGATGGTCGGCGGAGGAGTGACCGGTGCATGTGCGATTCTTGAATACTGTACTGGTTTCCCGGTAAGTTATTCGTTCATAATAATCAATGTGGTCCTCCTGATAATTGCGATGAAGCTTCTCGGAGGTGGATTCGGTGCGAAGACCATCTATGCGATGTTCGTCACAGCGCTTTTCCTCGGAGTGCTTCCAAAAATCATTTCTCCTGATTTCATCCGGGAGATGACCCAGGAGAACGGCCGTCTGCTCTGCGCAATTCTGGGAGGCGCGATGTCCGGTGTCGGTGTGGCACTGACCTTCATGCAGGGAGGCAGCAGCGGCGGTACTGACATAATTGCCTTGATTGTGAGCAAATACCGGGCTGTTGCACCGGGACGTGTGATTTTGTTGTGCGATATTGTCATAATCGCATCTTCACTCATCGTCCCTACGGACGGCCCTTTCGCAACCAGAATCGCAACTGTCATTTACGGTTATATGACATCGATAATGTTCAGCGCCACAATCGATGTTATCAATTCTGCAAGCAAGCAGTCCGTACAGGTTTTCATCTTTTCCAAAAAATATGAAGAACTTGCCGATAAAATCTGCAAAGACCTTCACCGAGGTACCACAGTTCTCAACGGAACAGGCTGGTTCACCAAGCAGAATGTGAACGTGCTGATGGTCATAGCCCGAAAACACGACACCAATTCTCTTCTTTCTTTGGTTAAGATGGTGGATCCCAATGCGTTCGTGACAGTTGGAAGCGTTATGGGCGTTTACGGTCAGGGCTTTGATGAAATAAAGCAGAAAAAAGTTAAAAAACAGATTGCCCAGCAACAAGCCTGATTTTATCAACATTATACATAGTTAGACCGCGGTTATATCAAAAATGATGTAACCGCTTTTTTTATGGATAGATTCGCAGAAAACAGCGAAACTATGGAAAAACTATTGCTTCTGTTGGGCTATGTGCCTTTGACGGTATGTATCATCGTTCTTTGGACTATTGTCCGCAAGATGCGCAAGTCCTCTGCGGAACAGAACCACGTCAATGACAGATGTGAAGAGGACTCTTTGAATGAGGCTGATTCCCAACTGCTGAAGGATGAACCACTTTCCACGAAAGAGTATGAGATGGAGGATTTGAAGGACAGATTGTGTGACCTGATGGAAAGGGAGCGCCTTTATCTCAACCCCAACATCCGTGTCACAGATGTTGCCGAGAGACTTTATACTAACAAAAGCTATCTTTCCCAGGCAATACGGTTGAAGTTGAACAAGAATTTCTGCCAGTTGCTCCATTCTTACCGTGTGCAGGAAGCGATGCGCCTCTATTCCCAGAATATGGACCTTACCATAGCGGAGTTGTGTCGGAAGGTGGGCTTCAATTCAATGACGACCTTCACGCAGGCTTTCGGAAGGAATACCGGATGCACTCCGGCTGACTGGTGCAAACAATACAAGCGACAGAAAGCCAATGAAAAGAAATAGCCTATCTGGGTCCAAGGACAATTTCAGAGCCCTTCACAAGTATGATATCCTCTATGAAAGGCTCTGCCGTCTGCTTGAAGAAGAAAGGCTTTATCTGAGGCCGCAGCTGAAGGTTGAAGATATAGCAAGGGCGGCGGCAAGCAACAGGACATACATCTCTGCAGCACTGAGAAGCAAGTCAGTCACTCTTCCGGAACTTGTCAATTCCTACAGAGCCAGATATGCCCTTGACATAATAATACGAAGTGACTGTCGAGACCTTCCCGTAGAGGAGCTTGCAGAGCTGAGTGGCTTCAACAGCGCACGTACGATGAACCGGTACATAAAGAAGAGCGCCGGAGTTTCCGCCGGTGCTCTTCGTTACAGGTTATACGGCCCTGGAAGGAAGGTGCCTAAAGTTCAACCTTTGTAGGCTTCACCATGTTCTTCGGGTCAAGTATCTTGTCAAGTTGTGCCTTTGTGAGAAGCTTCTTGCTGAGTACGAGGTCATAAACGCTTCCGCCTGTGGCAAGAGCTTCCTTTGCAACTTCAGTGCAGGCTGAATAGCCGATGTATGGTTTGAGAGCTGTTACGATACCGATGCTGCCGACAGCCAGTTCTTTGCAGTGCTTTGCGTTTGCGGTGATTCCTTCCACGCATTCCACGCGCAGTGTCTCAAGCGCACGGGCGAGCCACTGAATGGATTCGACCACGCACTCGACAAGGACTGGCTCCATTACGTTGAGCTCCAGCTGTGCTGCTTCGGAAGCCATCATTATGGCGGTGTCGTTGCCGATAACCTTGAAGCATACCTGGTTGGTGACTTCCGGAATTACAGGGTTTACTTTGCCCGGCATAATTGAAGACCCCGGCTGCTTAGGAGGCAGGTTTATTTCTGCCAGACCGGCGCGCGGACCTGATGCGAGAAGTCTCAGGTCATTGCAGATCTTTGATATGCGTATTGCAATCTGTTTCAACTGACCGTGGTAATTGACCATGCAGGATGTATCGTTGGTCGCCTCGATCAGGTCCTTGGCAAGAGTTATGTTCCAACCGGTGATTTCACGCAGATGCTTCGTGCAGGAGGCTGCATATCCCGGTTCAGAAGTGATTCCGGTGCCGATGGCGGTAGCTCCCATATTGATTACGAGAAATTCCTGAGCGGCCTTGTCCAACTTTCTGGTCTCGTTCTCAACAGCGGTGGCGAAAGCACCGAATGTCTGACCGAGAGTCATAGGAACTGCATCCTGAAGCTGGGTGCGTCCCATCTTGATGATTGAAGAGAACTTGCGCTGTTTTGCACGGAAGGCTTTGGCGAGGTCCGTGAGGGATTTCTTCACTTCGGAGTGCATCAGATAGAGCCCCAGATGCATAGCGGTGGGGTATGCATCGTTTGTGGACTGGGCCATGTTTATATGGTCGTTAGGGTGGATGGTCTTGTATTCACCGTGCTTCTTGCCCATTATCTCCAGCGCCCGGTTCGCGATCACCTCATTGGCGTTCATATTCATAGAAGTACCGGCACCTCCCTGGATCATATCGATAGGGAAATGTTCAGTATGCTTTCCTTCCATAAGTTCCTTGCAGGCTGCCACGACAGCATCCTTTATTTCATCGCTGACAAGCCCCAGCCCGTGGTTGGCGAGAATCGCTCCCATCTTCACCATACCGAATGCCTTGATAAATTCCGGATGGTCTCCGAGCAGATTGCGGCTGATATCGAAATTCTCTATGCAGCGAAGAGTCTGAACTCCGAAAAGAGCCTCCTCGGGAACTTCCTTGTCACCGATAAGGTCGTGTTCCGAACGTGTTTTGCCTGATGTCTTGAATTTGTACTGAATCATGATTAACTTGAATTTATTGTATTCTATGAAAAGAGTTTCTCGATTTTTCTCAATGCGGTAGGCAGTGCAAATACCGCTACCCTGTCGTATGGCCGGATAACGGTGTCTCCGACTGCAATATGTGTCTCGTCACCCCTGATTATGCCTCCGATTACGGCGTCTTTCGGGAAGTGCAGCTCTTTTATAGGGGCCTTTGTTACAGAACTGCCCGGATTGACGATATATTCGATGACCTCGGCGTCGGAGCCGTTCAACATCTTTATGGTACGGACCTTTGTGCTGAGCGTGAAACGGAAGATTCGCCCGGCGGTAATGATTTTCTTGTTAATGACAGCATCGACTCCCATCTCCTCGGCAAGCCTGATGTACTCGATGTTCTCCACCTCTGCGATTGTCTTGGCCACGCCCATTTTCTTGGCTGCCACGCAGGCCATGATATTGGTCTCCGAACTTGAAGTCACCGCCACGAAGGCGTCACAGGTCTTGATGTCCTCTTCAAAAAGAAATTCCGAATTACGTCCGTCGCCGTTGATGACAAGTGTCTTGTTCAGAGTTTCCGAAAGGACTTCGCATCGTGTCTTGCTGATTTCGATGATTTTGACGAATTCGGCGCTCCTCTCGAACTGCCGGGCTACCATCTCTCCGATACGCCCGCCACCAAGGATGGTGAGCCGCTTGATTTCAATGTGGCGGTGTCCGGAATATGCCATCAGTTCGCCGATAGCTTCATCCTTCGTTATCACGAATACAAGGTCGTTGCGTTTGAAGATGGTATCTTTCTGAGGTATGATGGTCTGGTCATCCCTTGAAATTGCTACAGTCCTGTACGGAAGCGGCCCCTCCTGACTGGTACATTCTGAAAGAGTCTTGTTCACCAGAGGAGAATCCTCGTCAAGCCTGAAGACTACGAGCTGGAGCTTTCCGTGGGCGAATCCCATGAAGTCGGAAAGATATGACTGCTTGAGCAAACCTTCTATCTCGTTTGCTGCAATCTTCTCCGGATAGAAGAGTAAATCTATACCCATCTCGGTGAACATCAGCTTGTTGTCAGCGTTGAGGTACTCAGCGTCGTTGATTCTGGCGGTGACTTTCTTCGCACCAAGCTGCTTGGCAAGGAGAGCGCAGACTATATTCACGTCCTGTTCCCTTGCAGGATTGACCGCAACGAAAAGGTCGGCGTCCGGCACTCCGGCGGATTTGAGTATGTTGATGGATGTAGGGCTGCCCTGTACGGTTACAACATCCATACTTTCGCTTACAAGTGCAAGTCTCTGCTCGTCGCTGTCAATTATGACGATGTCGTGGAAGCCTTCGCTCAGCATCTTTGCAAGATGGCTGCCAACTTCTCCCGCGCCTGCTATTACTATTTTCATACCATCTGAATTTTTTGAGGATGAGAACCTGTTTCAGCCGTTTGTCAATGCAGATTCACTCCGATAAGGTTCATGAACTCGTTGCGGGTGCGCTCGTCCTTGAGGAAAGCGCCTGTGAAGGCGGAAGTGGTGGTTACGGAATTCTGCTTCTGCACGCCTCTTATCTGCATACACATATGGGCGGCTTCAATGACCACCGCCACTCCTAAAGGATGAAGAGTCTCCTGAATACAGTCCCTGATCTGGACGGTAAGCCTCTCCTGAACCTGAAGTCTGCGGGCAAAAGTCTCGACCACGCGTGCTATTTTGCTAAGGCCGGTGATGTATCCGTCGGGGATATACGCCACGTGAGCCTTTCCGTAGAAAGGAAGCAGATGATGTTCGCATAAAGAATAGAGTTCAATGTCCTTCACGACGACCATCTGCCTGTATTCTTCCTTGAACATTGCGGAGCGAAGTATCTCAGCACCGTCTTCCGAATAGCCCTTTGTCAGGAACTGCATCGAGCGGGCTACACGCAAGGGGGTTTTAAGAAGGCCTTCCCGGCCGGTGTCCTCTCCCAGAAGCTCAATTATGGCCTTGTAGTGGGTAGCCAGCTCTTCAGTGGTCCTTTCGTCGTACTCTTCAGTGTTCTTGAATGCCATTTTCAAAGTTAAATTTTTGCAATTTAGCAATAATAATCGAGATTATACCCTTTTTTGCGCCTTTGTGAATTTTATTTCATATCTTGCCGGCAATGAAAAAGAACAGTATCAAAGTGCTTTTCCTCACGGCTGAGGATACCGAAATGGAGGCTTGCCACAGGGCCTCGCTGGAGAGTGGCGTTGAGGCTGACTGCTTCTTCTCCGGTATGGGCGCCGAGGCAACACGTCGGAAGATGGACGGATTGGAACTCGAAGATTATGACTATGTGATTGATGTCGGAATAGCCGGTACATACGTCGGTGCACCGCTCGGTTCAGCATTCAACATCGTTGAGGAGAGACACGGAGAACATCCTTCCACGAAGTACACTGGAGCGGAAACTCTTTTTCCGTGGCTGCCTTCTGCCAAGGGATTGACTTATCAGACGATGATCAGCGACAGACGGACGGTTGAAGCGAGAAGAGCCTTGGGCGCTGAGATAGAATCGATGGAAGGTGCTGCTTTCTTCGAGGTCTGCATCGAAAGAGGAGTCCGCCATTTTGCTGAATTGCGCTCGGTGTCCAACGAGGTGGGGGAAACTGACAGGGGCAAATGGAACCAGCCTCTTGCTCTTGACGCTCTTTATGAGGCTTGTCGCAAATTTCTCAGCCAATTGCCGGAATAGAATTTGCATACCGGAGAACAACCCGTTGCCGTAATTTGACGGATTCAGGAATATCTTGCCCGGGGATTTCGCACGAACAGTGTCGTTCTTGCCCGCGAACTTCCACAGAACATAACCAGCCTTTGAGGCTCTATTGGATTTACACCTGCACCGACTGGGTGCAGTAAAATATGTGCTATATGGAAGTTATTAGATTTGAAGGAATCAAGAAGTATTACCGGGTGGGAACTTCGGTAGTGAAGGCGCTTGATGGCGTGAGCCTGACGGTGAACAAAGGTGAATTTGTGGCGATAATGGGACCCTCCGGCTCCGGCAAGTCCACGATGATGAATATCCTCGGGTGTCTGGATGTGCCGTCAGAAGGGCGGTATATCCTTAACGGACACGATGTAAGCAGAATGTCTGACGATAATCTTTCCAAGGTCAGGAACAGGGAGATAGGGTTCGTTTTCCAATCCTTCAACCTTCTTCCCCGATACGATGCCCTTGAGAACGTCGCCCTTCCGCTCATATATGCCGGGATTCCTAAGCAAGAGAGATTGCGCCGTGCTATGGACTCGCTCTCAAGAGTAGCCCTTTCCAGCCGCATACATCACAAGCCGAATGAAATGTCCGGTGGTCAGAGACAAAGGGTTGCGATAGCCAGGGCACTCGTCACGGGTCCATCGATAATCCTTGCCGACGAGCCTACCGGAAATCTTGATACGGCCACTTCAATGGAGATAATGAAACTCTTCGGGGAGATAAACGCTACGGGGAACACCGTGATAATCGTGGCTCACGAAGAGGATATAGCCTCTTGCACAAGGAGGTGCATCA
>JAGHVK010000029.1 GCA_018064345.1 Candidatus Cacconaster merdequi | reverse complement strand
GTCAACCTTGACGTATGGGTGAACCGTCTCGATGTTTCGCCCATAGCCAAGGAGGGCTGACTGGTCAAGAATTTCACCGTTGATTTATCGGTTCTAGATGGTAGTGAAGATTCAGCCGGCGGCTGCTAGTGTCAGCCGCGCCGTTGATTACAACGAGGAGAAGGTTGCCGAGGGGTCAGCCCAGGTAATCTTCTCCTCTAATATCAATGACCTGAAAGACATTATGGCTTCTTTTGCTCCATACGAGAACGCTGCCAGAGCCATAAATCTGAGTTTTCACACATCCTTCAATCCCTCAGAAGAAGATTTGAAAAGAATGTCACAGGAGGACGTGAAGAACTTTATCAAGGAGTGGATGGAACGAATGGGCTATGGTAATCAGCCCTATATTATATATGAACACGATGATATTGGCCGGAAGCATTATCACGTGGTTTCAATCCGTTCTGATATCGACGGAAAGAAGATTGATGAATGGCAGGAGCGTAAGCGCAGTCTGGCAATCATAAAAGAGCTTGCTGAAAAATACAAATACAAGGTCGGACGGGACAAGACTGATGACAGAAGAAAAATGGACACCATAGAGAATGTCCGTGGCCAGAAGGATATTCGTCCGGTTGAAAGATTTAATCCTGATAACGGTCCGGTAGCCCAGCAGATTGAACGATTGGCTTCGAATGCTATGGCATACCATTTCACGACAATGAACCAGTATGTACTTCTTATGAGGGAAATGGGCGTACAGGTTGATATAGAAGAGCATCGTCGTGGCAAGATAAAAATGTATTACTCCGGGATTGACTCGGCCAAAAGAGAGGTATGCACTGTCCGTATCGAGAGCCGGAAGCTGAAAGTAGCGAAGTACGATGAAATCAAGACTCACAACGAGGAGTGCAAGAGTGAAGTCAGGCGCAAGGAAAAGATCCGAGTCGGAAGGCTTGCTTCGTTTTGTTTGAAGCATTCCACCTCGAAACTGCATTATGACAGGATGCTCCGGAAGCAGAATATAGTTGTCAAGTACTCATTTGACGCCAACGACAAGTTGATGGGAGCAACCTATATCGACCATCAGACCAGGTGCGTGTTCAAGGCCAGCGAGTTGAAAAAGCATTTGAAGTTGGAGGACATCGATAAAAAGATTACAACAGAATGGCCACAGTTCGATCACAGCGACAAGGTCGGGGATAAACCGCAGGAAGTGTCGAACATAGACCGGAAGGTGGAGAAGATGGCCGAGGCTTTGGCGGAGATTTCTATGGATGCTCTTGGAAACTCTCCGAAGGGCGGAAAAGACAAGAAGAGAACAAAGGAGGCACAGGTACACAAAAGGACTTATCATGGATAAACAGACCAAACCTGTATACTCGATGTTCCTGATTCTGTCAGGAGCTATTCTCGTGCTTATTGAATACTACTATCAATATCCCTGGTGGGCGGCACACGGTGGCAGCAACGTAATCCTTCAGGAGATAGCCCTTGGTATATGGAAATCCGGGACAATGGCGCAGGAAGGGCTCGTGCGTTTCTGCTGCCTGTTTTTCTG
>JAGHVK010000036.1 GCA_018064345.1 Candidatus Cacconaster merdequi | reverse complement strand
ATGAGAGTAGGTGCAGAAGGTATCAAGGTTCAGATCAGCGGCCGCGTAGGTGGTGCTGAAATGGCCCGCAGCGAAATGTTCAAAGAGGGTCGTACTCCTCTTCATACATTCCGTGCCGATATCGACTATGCTCTTGCAGTAGCCAACACAAAGGTTGGTGCTCTCGGCATCAAGGTTTGGATTTGCAACGGTGAGCGTTATGGCAAGCAGGATCTTACACCTAATGCAGGTGTAGCTGCTAAGGCTCAGGCTCAGGGTCCGGGCCGTTCACCTCGCGGTGGCGACCGTGGTCCACGTCGCGGTGGTGACCGTCGTCCTCGCAGAGAGAACACACAGAAGTAATTTTTCTAACGGAAAATATCTATCTTTATGCCGGTTTCAGGTTTCTGGAACCGGCTTTTCATATATGGATGTCAGGGAGAAGATAAGCCTGTTCCCGCATTCTCCGGGTGTGTACAGGTATTACAATTCAGATGGTGTTGTCATTTATGTCGGCAAGGCCAAGGACCTTCATAAACGTGTGGCCCAGTATTTTGTGAACCCGTCGCGTCTGAATACCAAGACACGTATCCTTGTCTCCAAGATTGCCGATGCCCAGTATTCTGTGGTGGACACAGAAGCGGACGCCCTGCTGCTCGAAAACAATCTAATAAAGCAGTATAAGCCCAAATACAACATTCTGTTGAAGGATTCCAAGACATATCCTTGGATTTGCGTTACCGCTGACGAGTTCCCGAGAGTGTTTCTTTCCAGGAAGCTGGCCCATGACGGGTCACGTTATTTCGGCCCGTACAGCTCCGCGGCCTATGCCAGGGAACTGCTTGATTTCTTCACTTCGAACTATCCTCTGCGATCCTGCAAGTACAAGATTGATTCCGAAACGGTGCTGCGGCACAAGATCCGCCCATGTCTGGATTTCCATCTCGGGAAGTGCAGGGGGTGCTGCGTTGGTGCTATTTCCAAGGAGGAGTATTCGGATAACATTGCCGAAATCGTTCATCTGCTGAAGGGTGGGGTGTCCGAGCTGGTACAGAAATACAAGATGCTGATGCATGAGGCCGCTGAGAATCTTGAGTTCGAGGAGGCTCAGAAATACAAGGACAGGATGGATGCCCTGCAGCAGCATTATTCAAAGTCGGTCATCACCGCTGCACGTGACTGCTCCGCAGATGTGTTCTCTCTGGTCTTTGACGGTGCGGATGCCTATGGTAATTTCCTGCGTATCCGCGGCGGTGCGGTGATACAGTCTTTGAATCTGGGCTTCAGACTGAATATTGAGGAGACCCAGGAGTCGGTGCTGAGCTCGTTCGTAGCAGAGATTGAGTCAAAGTTCGGGGCTCTCTCCAGAGAGGTGATTGTCCCGTTCCTGCCGGATGTGGAGATTGACGGCGTGGAGTTCAGAATCCCGGTCAAGGGAGACAAGCTTGCCTTGCTGAATCTCAGTGCCAAGAACGCCCATGAGTTCCAGTTCAATTCCCTCCGCCAGAAGGAGCACACGGATCCTGATGCATTCCGGACCGCTGTGCTTGAGGATTTGCGCAAGGCGTTGGGAATGGATGTCCTGCCTGTCCATATGGAGTGTTTCGATAACTCGAACATTCAGGGAACGAATCCTGTTGCGGCCTGCGTCGTGTTCAGGAACGGAGAGCCATGCAAGAAGGATTACCGCAAGTTCAAGATAAAGACGGTCGTGGGGGCCAATGACTATGCGTCGATGAAGGAGATTGTCAACAGGCGTTATTCCCGTATGCTTCAGGAGAATCCCGAGGACCTTCCGCAGCTGGTGGTGATAGATGGAGGCAAGGGGCAGCTAGGCTTTGCATGGCAGGCGCTGTGCGAACTTGGCATAGAAGACAAACTGACCGTTGTGGGCCTGGCTGAAAGGATGGAGGAAGTGATTCGGGTGGCGGACCCTTACCCATTGTTCCTGGACAGGAATTCACAGGCCTTCAGGCTTGTCACCCATATCCGTGATGAAGCGCACAGGTTCGGCATCACTTTCCACAGGGACTTGAGGAGCAAGGCCCAGGTCCGTTCCGCCCTGAGGGAAATCAAGGGCGTAGGGGAGCAGACAGAGCGGAGGCTCCTCATGCATTTCGGGAGTGTGGCTCGGATTGCGGCCGCTCCGGTCAATGACCTGGCCGCCTTGGTCGGCCCGGCTCTGGCCTCCAGGATACACGATAGTTTAACTCAGAACAGTAATGACAATGGACGAGAAGAAATTCAATAAAGCGTTCAATATTTTCATCCTTGCGGGGATGGCTGTGGCTGTAATCATTGCCACGGCTCTTAAGGCGGGTGCGGTGCAGACGGGCCGTATGCTCCTCTTCGTTTCGGCGTTCGGCTCGCTCATGGGAGTCATGTGCTCAGTGTGCTCGGCCAACGGGATTGTCCTCACTTTCCTGTTCGGCATATTTGATGTCACCATATATGCCGTCGTTTGCTTTATCAGCGGCAAGTATGGCAATGCGCTCCTGCATGCCCTGTACTTCCTTCCGATGCAGTTTATCGGCTGGCATCAGTGGAATAAGAGAGGGACGGACACCAACGACAAGGTTAAGGCGCGCCGACTGTCTTTAAAGCAGGGAGTTCTGTATGCCGTTGTATTCCTTTTAGGGTCCGTAGCTGCTTATTTCATACTGGCTCATTTCGACCGCAGTGCCGCGGATTCCTTCATCCGTGTCGCCGTGCTTATGGACGCCCTGTCGATGATGTGCAACATTATCGGGCAATATTTGCTTTCAGCCGCATATATGGAGCAGTGGTTCTTCTGGATTGGGGTGAATGTCTTTTCCGTAATCATGTGGTCTGTCTCCTTGAAGAACGACGGAGGCGGGTACGCCGTAATCTATCTTATTAAGTACAGTTTCTATCTGCTCAACTCTTTGAATGGCTTGAGGATATGGATGAAATTAAGTAAAGGACAGTGATTTGTATTTGATAAATTTTTTTATTTACTTTGCATATCTGAAATTGAACAGTGTAATTAAAATATAAACTTAATTTTTATCGTTATGGAATACGAGGAAATCGTAAAGAAAGTCAAAGCGATCATCGTTGATAAATTGGGCGTTGAGGAATCAGAAGTTACTGAGACAGCCAATTTCACAAATGATCTTGGTGCAGACTCACTTGATACAGTTGAGCTTCTTATGGAGTTTGAAAAGGTTTTTGATATCAAGATTCCTGATGAGGAGACCAGCACCATCGCTACAGTAAAGGACGCCATTGACAAGGTGGCTGAGAAAGTGGCTAAGAAATAATCCGACTTTATAACGCGAAAAAAAGACTGCCTTAAAGCAGTCTTTTTTTATTTATTGCAAGCCTTCCGGCTATTCCTTAGGCATTGAGTAAGTGAATGTCAGCTTCGGCCTGAGGGCCTCATCCTCATTCTCCGGTCCATAGAGGACGGCCTTGAATATTCTATGTGTGTCAAGCATTACAGAGTATGTCGCGCTGGATGATGACGCTGCTGCGTTTGCATACTGGGCCATGAGCATCATGCTGTAATAGTTGCTGTAGGAATTATATCCATAGCCACCGTATCCGCCATAGCCGCCGTAACCACCGTAGCCACCGTAACCGCCATAACCACCGTATCCGCCATAGCCGTAGAGGTTGTTGTAATACTGCATCATCATCATCTGCGAGTAGTAATCACTCATAGGATCCTCCTTCGCAGCGCTTAGGTCTTCCCTTTCAAGCTCATTGGTCATGATGAGGAACCAGATGTCGTAGTTGGACAACTGCTTGTCATCAATCTTCAGGAGCTCCTGTGCATGGTATGTGATGTCCGGTGCATATTTCAGGTTAGAACGGTCAATGTTTCCCTGGTTCTCGGTGCTGGATGATGCATCAGTCAGTCCGGCGTAGGCGACTACTGTGTCTGCCGGATGGATTCTGCATGTAGGGCTGAGGACTTGAGGGTACATGGACATATGACGGAAGTCATCAGGGAAGATGAACGGAAGCTCAAGTGTCGCTTTGTTGATAATAGCTCTCTGCGGGTCTCCGTATTGTGAAATCTCATCATACATCAGTTTCTTGATCTCCGCCGCAGATATGACAGGTTTCGCTCCACCGCCGCCTTCGACAACCATGGTCGCGCCGGCTTTCCCGGACCTGTCCTCCTGAATTGTATAATTCATGCTGTATTGAGGGAACGCATTGCCGTTGGAATATACGTCTGTGACGAGGGAGTCTATGTCGAAGATGCCGGTCGGACTGAAATAGAAGAGCGCGGATGTATCTTTGCGATGTCCTTCATACGTGGATGAATATCTCAGCTCCGCGTAGTTGCCCATTACAGTATAATAAGTGGTGTTAATACTCAGCTGAAGCATGAACATGTTGATTCGTCCACCTTCACCGCCAAGCGGCTCGGCGGCTTCCAGATATATGCCCGGGAACTTCTTGGTATATGTCTCGATGTCTGCCATGTCAGCTTTGGTGATACCCAGATATTTTTCGCCGAATTCTTTGGTGAAATTGAATGTGAGTGAATCTGTCCCCGCGTAGACAGGAGTGCCCTTTGAGATTCTCGTGGTACCGTGCTTGATGGTGCTGTTGATATTATAGTCACGTACCGGCTCTTCCAGTGCATATACGTTGATGGCCTGGTGGATATATTTCTGGTCCTCCTCGATATAGTTGGTTGTGTCCGGAGCAACGGAGAAAGAGAAACTCTTGAATTCAGGGTTCTCACCGAAATCCACATTCTTGTATATCGGTACGAGGGAAAGGGCGCAAGTCCTGGATATGGTTCCTAAATCCTTGTCCTTGATAGTTCCGACAGTGATACGGGTTGACGATGCTCCTGAGAGGCTGTCTGTCAGCTTAAGCTGGATGTCTTTCAGAGGGAACTCGGCATAACGTATGTCATATTGCTGGCTTACAGGGACCAGCTTCCCGCCGAGGGTCGTATTGATGTCGACACATGATATGCATCCCAGCGCTGCCGCAGCCATGGATATGCTTATGCCGATTTTCCGTAAAGAATTGAGATTCATTTCTTACAACTGATCATAAAATGTGTTGTATCCGGCTATGTAGTTTCCGTTTTCGATATCTTCCCTGTTATACGGAAGTGCAGGAAGCTTCAGCTCTCCGCAATAATCGGTAATTTCCTGAGGGACACCGTCTGCTCCGAAAATGATAGCATCAGAATACTGAATGGCCGTTTTCGCAAGATTTATGCCACAGGCGTCCGTGAGGAAAGGTACATCTTCCTTCTTGACATTGCCTCCTGTAACCTTGTCTGCAAAGTCCGGGGAGAATTTGTCTGCCGGTGTGTCATCGTAGAGGGAAAGGACTACTTTGCTGCCTGCGAATATAGGGTCGTCTTTATATGATTTTTTCAAGTACAGTGGGAGAAGGTGTGAAAGCCAGCCGTGGCAATGGATGATATCCGGGGCCCATCTCAGCTTCTTGACTGTTTCCAGAACGCCTTTGGCGAAGAAAATGGCTCTTTCATCATTGTCCTCGAAGAACTTTCCATCTGCATCGCAGTACGTCTGCTTGCGCTTGAAATAATCTTCATTGTCAATGAAATAAACCTGTATCCGGGCGGCAGAAATGGATGCAACCTTTATCACCAGCGGCCTGTCCACGTCACTGATGATGATGTTCATGCCTGAGAGGCGGATCACTTCGTGAAGCTGGTTCTTCCGTTCGTTAATACATCCATACCTAGGCATGAAGGAGCGTATCTCCTTCTTCCTTTCCTGAATTCCCTGTGGCAGGAACCGTCCTATTCTGGAGATTTCGGTCTCAGGGAGGTAAGGCATAATCTCCGAATTCACGAAGAGCACCCTTTTAACATTTTCGCCCATTTTTAGCAAATTATACAGATTCAAGCAAAGATAATAATTTTTTTTCATATTTTTGTCCCGATATGGCTGGAGGTGAGAATAAATTGATGCGCCGCCGTCTGGCGAACGCTTATTTGTCTACAGTGATCAGCATCAGCCTCGTGCTGCTGCTCGTTGGGGTGGCAAGTCTGCTGCTGGTCAACGCCCGCAGTGTCTCCGATTATTTCAAGGAGAATCTTCAGATTTCAGTGCTTCTCAAGACGGATGTCTCCGATGATGATGCCATGCTTTATCAGGCGCAGCTCGACAAGAAGGAATGGATTAATGAGACCCGTTTCATCTCAAGGGAGCAGGGGACACAGGAACTCTCAGATATGCTGGGAGATGATTTCCTCAGCGTTTTCGGATCCTCTCCGATACCGGCTTCCATCGAAGTTTCACTGAAGGCTGATTATGTATCTCTCGACAGTCTGGACAAGGTCAAGTCGGATATCATGTCTTCTCCGATGGTGGATGAGGTGGATTACCAGCAGTCTCTGATAGAGGCGCTGAACACCAACCTGAAGAAGATTTCCCTGTTCTTTGGCATTTTTATCGCACTGCTGCTGTTCATATCGTTTGTCCTGATTAACAACACAGTGCGGCTCAATGTCTTCGCCCGCAGATTCACCATACATACGATGAAGCTGGTAGGAGCCACCCGCTCTTTTATCCGCGGTCCGTTCATGGTAAGGGCGGTGTTCCAGGGACTTTTCTCCGCGATGCTGGCTATCATTATCCTTCTGGCCGGACTGTTTGTCATAAGGAAGGAATTCGCGCAGCTTTTCGAGATATTCCGTATGGATCTGCTGCTGCTCGTGATGGGCATTGTGGCGGTGTGCGGTGTGGTGATATGCGTGATGAGCACGTATTTTGTTGTGAACAAGCTTGTCTCCTTGAGCAAGGATGACTTGTATTTTTGATTTTCGCTATGAATAAAATGGCTATTACCCCAAAGGGGCTCAAATTATTGGCCGCGGGCCTTCTGGTCATGGTGGCCGGATATATCCTTATGGCCGGTGGCGGTGTAAAGGATCCGCAGGTGTTCAATTATTCCATGTTTGATTTCAGGAGGATGGTCGCAGCTCCTCTGGTCATCATTGCGGGAATTGTGATTGAAATAATCGCTATCATGAGGAGGGATGCGGAATGAACTGGTGGCAGGCGGTTATTCTTGGCATTGTGCAGGGACTCACTGAATTCCTCCCTGTAAGTAGCAGTGGTCATCTGGCTATTGGAAAGGAAATCCTGGGCGTCGAGGCGTCTGGCGATCTGGTCTTCGAGGTTCTGGTGCATACAGCGACAGTCCTGGCGACCATCATAGTGTTCAGGAAGCAGATAGTCCGGCTTCTGTCGGGGCTCTTCAAGTTCAAATATAACGAGGAAACAGAGTATATAGTGAAAATCTGTATTTCTATGATACCGGTTCTCATTGTCGGAGTGTTTTTCAAGGATTATGTAGAAGACCTTTTCTCTTCGCTTATTGTAGTCGGTGTGGCTCTTCTTGTCACGGCCGCGCTCCTGTTCTTCTCTGACGGAGTCAAGAAGCCTTCCGAAGGCATTTCATACAAGCAGGCGTTCATCGTGGGTCTCGGCCAGGCTTTTGCCGTGGTACCGGGACTTTCCCGCTCTGGAACCACCATCAGCACCGGGCTTCTGTGCGGAGTCAGGAGGGAGTCTGTGGCTCAGTTCTCGTTCCTTATGGTCATAGTACCGATCCTCGGCGAGGCCTTCCTGGATGTTGTCGGCGGTGATATCGCATCTTCCTCCACCGGTCTTGTGCCTCTGGCTCTGGGCTTCCTGGCCGCATTCGTGTCTGGCCTGTTCGCCTGCCGCGTCATGATTGCCCTTGTCAAGAAAGCCCGCCTGAAGTGGTTCGCTCTGTATTGCGCCATTGTGGGTCTGGCTGTTGTGATTTATTGCCTTTAGCGGATGGAAGATCGCACTCTCTGTTACTTTGTCTCTGATGTGCATCTGGGTCTTGACGTGAAGGACCCGGAGGGCAGGGAGCGCCGTTTCGTCGAATTCCTCCGCTCCATACCCGCCTCACGCACGCGCGCATTGTATATGCTTGGTGATATATGGGATTTCTGGTATGAATACAGGGATGTCGTTCCCAAGGGGTATGTTGCAGTGTTCGCTGCATTGGAAGACCTCATGTCGGCGGGAGTGGAAGTGTGCTTCTTCCCCGGCAACCACGACATCTGGTGCTACCATTATTTCGAAAGCCTTGGAATCAGAGTGCTGTCTCAGCCGTATGTGACTGAAATATCCGGCAAGGTGTTCTGCCTCGGGCATGGTGATGGCCTTGGTCCCGGCATGTGCGGATACAAGGTTATGCGCTGGGTATTCCACAACAAGGTCTTCCAGTGGCTTTTCAGCCTTGTCCACCCGCGCATTGCATTCTGGCTGGGTACAACATGGTCGCGCAACAGCCGTCTTGCCCGTAATGTCAAGTATCAGTTCAAGGGTGAGAGCGAGCCTCTCTACAAATATGCGGATGCTTTCGGGAGATGGCGCAATGTGGATTATTTCATTTTCGGCCACTATCACACTCCGGTGGATATGGAAATGCCGTCAGGCGCGCGTCTGCTGCTCCTCGATGACTGGATGGACAGATCCGATTATCTGTATTTCAATGGAATCTCAGTTTTGGGCGGCCATTCGCCGAACACTGAGAAATAGAGTGCATCGAACTGCCCGTCGTCCCATTTTTCAATAAGATACTCCGTCATCCTGTCGGCGCCTTTGGGGTCGTACGGGGTCTTGAGGTTTTCACCGAACATCTTGGCGACTCCCTGCCAGAAACCGGCGGCGGCCCTGCTCTTGTATCCTTTCACGATGTCATATGGCGTCTTTCCGGCCTCTCTGTCCACGAGGCGGATGAGCAACTCGCCCTGGGAGATAGTCATTTTCTTGACTACTCCGGTGAAGTCGGCCAAAAGCTGGTTCTGAATGGAGGTGATGTACTTGTCCTTGCGTATCCTGTTCAGATGTCCTGCGGCAATTGTGCTGTCAGCTTCGTGTATCAGTTTCTTGGCTACATCGGTGTATGGATAGACTTTGTTAAAGTTGTATACAAGTTTGTAATACTTCCTGGCGTCGGGCGTGTTCTTCTTAATCTTCGGGAATACGATGGCCGGCTTCAGTTCGTCCACGAACACTGTATCTCCCTGCGGCTCCACGTAATACTGCATGAAGATTCTCTCCTGCCACTCCTGCGCAGAGGATATGGTGCAGGAGACTCCGGTAAGGACGGCCGCCAATATGAAAAAACGTTTCATCATGACGTGGCAAAAATACAAAAATTCTGCCAATTCAGACCATGTCGAAAATGTGGCGGAAAACTTTTGACAAGGTATACGTAAGTGATTGAATTCGCCATGTTTAGCATATCAAAACTTGTGTCGAAAATGTGCGATTTTTAATGAAAAAGTATTTGCATTCGGAAAATTTTCACTATATTTGCAGTCCCAAAAACGCGGCCAAAATGGTGCAAAATATTGATAGTCAGCGAGTTGGGTGCAAAAAGTTAGATTTTTATTTTTTAAAGTAATACAAAGATGTTACAACCTAAGAAAACAAAATTTAGAAGGGAGCAGAAAAACCGCATGAAAGGAATGGCCCAGAGAGGAAACCAGCTTGCATTCGGTTCATTCGGCCTTAAGACCCTTGAAAATTGTTGGCTTACAGCTGAGCAGATTGAGGCTGCCCGTCAGGCAATCTCTCGTTACATGAACCGTGAAGGTCAGATCTGGATCAGAGTATTCCCTGTTAAGCCTGTTACAAAGAAGCCTCTTTCAACCCGTATGGGTAAAGGTAAAGGTGATCCTTACGGATACGTTGCACCTATTACTCCGGGCCGTATTCTTTTCGAAGCTGAGGGTGTTTCCCTCGCTGTAGCAAAAGAGGCTATGCGCCTTGCAGCAAACAAACTTCCTGTAGACACAAAGTTTGTTGTACGTAGAGATTATGTTGAATAATTTAATGGAGAAAGAAAATGAAAGTTTCTGAAGTACGCGAAATGTCCGTAGCAGATCTGCGCGACCGCATCGAGATTGAGAAATCAAACCTCGACACAATGAAGATTAATCACGCTATCTCTCCATTAGAGGATACGTCAAAGTTTAAGAAGACCAGACAGGATATCGCTCGCATGATCACTATCCTTGCTGAGAAAGAAAAATCACAGAACTAAATTGATGTCTTATGGAAAGAAATCTTCGTAAGGAAAGAATAGGTGTAGTGGTCAGCAATAAGATGGACAAGACCATCGTAGTAGCCGTCGAGAGAAAGGAGAAGCATCCTATGTACGGCAAGTTCGTTAAGAAGACCACCAAGTTTGTCGCTCAGGATGAGAACAACGAGTGCGGTGAGGGTGATACCGTCCGCATCATGGAGACCCGTCCTCTCAGCAAGACAAAGAACTGGAGATTAGTAGAAATCGTAGAAAAAGCAAAATAGCATATGATACAGCAAGAATCACGTTTACAGGTTGCCGACAACAGTGGTGCTAAGGAAGTTCTTTGCATCCGTGTACTTGGCGGTACCAACCATCGTTATGCTACTGTAGGCGACAAGATCGTCGTTTCAGTCAAGAGTGCTATCCCTGGCGGTGACGCCAAGAAAGGTACAGTATCAAAGGCTGTAGTGGTACGCACAAAGAAAGAGATCCGCAGGGCTGATGGCTCATACATCCGTTTTGATGACAACGCTTGCGTTCTTCTCAGCAACACAGGAGAACTCAGAGGCACACGTATCTTTGGCCCTGTAGCCAGAGAGCTTCGTGAGAATTATATGAAAATCGTTTCACTGGCACCGGAGGTCCTTTAATCAGTTCGTATTATGAAAAAGATGCACATTAAGAAAGGCGACACCGTGTATGTAAATGCCGGTAACGACAAGGGTAAGACAGGCAAGGTCCTCTCTGTATCCCCAGCAAAGGATCGTGTTATCGTTGAGGGTATCAATATCGTCAGCAAGCACACAAAGCCTAACACAAAGCAGCCTCAGGGCGGTATCGTAAAGCAGGAGGCTGGTATCCATGTATCAAATCTTCAGCTTATTGATCCTGAGAAGAACGTTCCTACAAGAGTAGGTTACAAGTTCGTCGACGGAAAGAAGGTTCGTTACTCTAAAAAATCAGGAGAGGAGATCAAGTAATTATGGCAAAGAAAGCTACAAAAGATTCTGCACCACAGGTAGTGGTTCCTGCAGGATACGTACCATCTCTCAAGAAGGTATATAAAGAGGAAATCATTGACAAGCTGATGAAGCAGTTCTCTTATTCTACCGTAATGCAGGTTCCTAAGCTCGTGAAGATTACCATCAACGAGGGCGTAGGTGATGCAACACAGGACAAGAAGATTGTTGAAGAGGCTGCCGCTGAGCTTACAACCATCGCCGGCCAGAAGGCTGTGATCACTTCTTCAAGAAAGGATATCTCTAACTTCAAGCTCCGTAAGGGTATGCCTATCGGTGCAAAGGTTACTCTCCGCGACGTCAGGATGTATGAATTCCTGGAGAGACTCATCCGTGTGACTCTTCCTCGAATCAGAGACTTCAACGGTATCGCTGAGAAGATGGATGGTCAGGGTAACTACACACTCGGTCTCAAGGAGCAGATCATCTTCCCTGAGATTGATATCGACAAGAACCCTAGGATCCATGGTCTTGAGATCACATTCGTAACAACAGCAAAGACTGATGAGGAGGCTTATGCACTTCTTCAGGCATTCGGTCTGCCTTTCAAGAAACATAATAAATAA
>JAGHVK010000022.1 GCA_018064345.1 Candidatus Cacconaster merdequi | reverse complement strand
GTCGAGGTGTCGCCGTGTCCAGGGAAGTGCTTCAGACATCCCTCCACGTGCTTTGACTTGAGGCCGAGAAGGAACTGTGACGACATATTCCCCGCAATTACAGGGTCGGTGCTGAATGCTCTGTCACCTATGACGGTGTTGGCCGGGTTGGTGAATACGTCAGCCACAGGGGCAAGGTCTATGTCAATGTCGCAGGATGCAAGATAGTTTCCTATGCTTTTTCCTGCATCGAATGCATTTGCTTCGTTACCTGTATTGCCCACAGAAAGCATACTTTCAAAGTGAGGTACGTCGAAGTTCTTGTTCTTGCCAATCCTCGCCACACGTCCGCCCTCCTCATCAATTGAAATGAGGGGATAATTGCCAAGCTTGTGGCAGTTGTGCACTATTTCGTACAGTTGGGCAGGGGTTGCGATATTGTCGGCAAACAGGGTGAACCCCCCGCAAGGGAATTTTGCGAACTCTTCTGCCATTGCCTGCGTAATGGACTTTGCCGGCGTAGTGCTCCCGGCAAGAGTCTCCACGCGGAGGAAGAACATCTGTCCTATCTTTTCCGTAAGAGACATCTGCTCCACCGGTTTTATGGCGAAAGTCTCCTTCTGCGAAGGAGTTGGCTTGTTTTCCTGATTCTGGCCTGGTACCGGGTCCTTATCGCAGGAAACGGCCACTGCCACAATTATGGCAATGGCCGCTATCTTGGTGAACAGTCTAGCTGTCAGATTCCTTTGCATATTGTTCTCAATACGTTGAAGTCCTTGTCCACGATGTTTATGTCGGCATCCTTGCCTTCAGCGATGGAGCCCTTTCTGTCGAATATGCCCATAAGGCGTGCAGGAGTGGCTGAAGCCATTTCAACAACATCTGCTGCAGGAAGTTTTGTGTCGAAGATGAGGTGTCTCACCATCTTGTCGATAGGGGAGGTAGATGAAGCGAACGACGTGCGTGCCTCGTTCATTGCGATGCCATCCTCCACGTAGAAATCCACTCCTGAGGTGCGTACCACGGTTCCGCTCGCCATACCTGAGCAAAGGCTTGCATCGGAAACGATGAGCATCTTCTTCGGTCCCTTGCAGCGGTAGGCTATCCTTACGAGTTCATTAGGAAGATGGTATCCGTCGCAGATGGCCTCAGTGTAGAGAGAGTCGATTGTAAGGCCGGCCTCCACAACTCCACCGATCCTGTAAGGTCCCTCCTTGCGGGTCTGGCTCTGGGCGTTATAGAGGTGGGTGATAGAGGTTGCTCCCTTCTCGGCGGCTTCGGCTACCTGGGATATCGTTGCGTAGCTGTGGCCCACGGAGAGCTGGATTCCGAGTTTGGCCAGACCCGGGAAATAGCTCAGGTTGTTCTTGTATTCAGGAGCGATTGTTGCGCGTGCAATCACGTCACGGTAATCCTCGAAGAGGCGTATGTTCTTGTCATCAAGAGGAATGATGAGATATTCGGCCTGACATCCCTTGTACATAGGGTTGAGGAACGGGCCTTCGATGTGGCTTCCCGCTATCTCGGCCTTGCCCGGAGCGTTTGTCTTGACAGCCTCGCGGAGTGCTTTCAGACCGTTTTCTATGATTGAAAGTTCGTTGGTCATGAAAGTAGGATATATCATCGTGACTCCGTGCTGCTGGTAGTAGTCACGCATACCGTAGATGGCTTCGATTGTTCCGTTTCCGACATCATAACCGTTACCTCCGTGGACGTGAGTGTCTATATAGCCCGGAATCGCTATCGCTCCCTTGCCGTCAATGATTTCGTCTGCCTGAACACCGGCATCGCCCTCTTTGAAGATCTTGGATATCTTTTCACCGTCCAGAAGAATGGACCCTTTTTCAATGACCCCGCCTTCAGAATACACGGTGAGGTTTTTCAAGTACTTGCTCATATTTTCAGTGTTGATTTGTTTCAGTAATGCGCGTGCAAAGTTATAAAATGTTACAATAAAGTGGTATCTTTACAAAACTATTCACAGAAAAATTTGAAATCTGATCTGTGCTGATGAAGAAACATAATCCATACCTCCTGCTGAAAGTGGTGATAGCAATCGCTGCCGGAATCGGCTGTTCGCTCTTCTTTCCGGACTGGCTCACACGCTGTTTCGTCACGTTCAATTCCCTTTTCAGCAATTTCCTCGGCCTTTTCATTCCGATACTCATAGTGGGGCTGATTGCTCCCGGGATCTTCGAAATGGGGAATGGGGCCGGGAAGATGCTTCTGATAACCGTGCTGCTGGCCTGTCTTTCTACGGTATTCTGCGGATTCTTCTCCTATGGAGTATGCCGTGCGACATATTCCGACCTTCTGGGAGATGCCCTCGGCGCGCTCGGTGCGATGGATATGTCAGGCGGACTGGCTCCATATTTCACTATTGAGATGCCTCCGCTGATGAGTGTGAACACGGCTCTTGTCGTGGCATTCCTGCTCGGCCTGACGCTCGTGTCCGTCAAGACGGATGCCATCAAGTCCGTGATGCTTGAACTGAAGGAGATAGTGTTCGCTGTAATTACAAAGCTGGTGATTCCTCTTCTTCCTATCTTCATTTTCGGCATTTTCCTCAAGATGGGAGCTGAAGGAAAGGTTGTGGCGGTTCTCGGTATGTTCCTGAAGATGATTCTCGTAATCTTTGCAATGCACGTGACGGTGCTGCTCGTTCAGTTCTGCATCGCAGGAGCCGTCGCCCGCAAGAATCCGTTCCGCGCACTCTTCAATATGCTGCCGGCCTATGTGACGGCTCTCGGGACACAGTCCTCGGCCGCGACGATTCCAGTAACCCACGCGCAGACGATCAAGAACGGGGTTGATGCCGATGTCGCAGATTTCGTTGTGCCGCTCTGTGCCACCGTGCATCTCTCCTGTAGCATGCTGAAGATTGTGGCCTGTGCCTTTGCGGTTTCGCTCAGCCTCGGGATGGATGTCTCGCTTCAAACCTATTCGGGATTCATACTTATGCTCACCATAACGATGATAGCGGCTCCCGGAGTTCCCGGAGGGGCAATAATGGCTTCGCTGGGACTGCTCTCCAGCATACTCGGCTTCGATGCCGACATGCAGGGGCTGATGATAGCGCTCTACATTGCGATGGACAGCTTCGGAACAGCCGGCAATGTGACCGGTGACGGAGCAATCGCCTTGATAATAAACAGGATTAAAAATGGAAAGAAATCTTAGGATAGCCCTTTGCCAGGCTGACACTGTCTGGGAGGATGCTGCTGCAACCATATCGGCACTTGAACCAGCCGTCAGAAAATTCTGCAAGAAAGAGAATCCGGACATACTCGTTTTTCCGGAAACCTTCTCCGTCGGGTTCACTATGAATCCTTCGGTTTCGGAAAGCGTTGGGGGAGAGTCTTTTGCCTGGCTGCACAGGATGGCAGTGGAACTCGGTACTGCCACTGTAGGTTCCGTGCCGACCAATGAAGAAGGAAAAAGATACAACCGATGCTTCTTCATCAGGCCGGACGGCTCTTTCTTCAAGTACGACAAGCGGCATCTCTTCAACCCTTCCGGCGAAGGAGCAGTCTATACCCCCGGCGAAGAACAATGTACCGTGGAATACCTTGGCTGGAGGATTGAGCTTAACGTATGCTATGATCTGCGTTTTCCGGTATGGAGCAGGAATGTAGGGAACAGATATGACCTTCTCCTGAACATAGCCAACTGGCCTTCCGTAAGAATCGCATCCGCGGATATCCTTCTGCGCGCAAGGGCTGTGGAGAACGTTTGCTACACCGCTTTCTGCAACAGGGTGGGAGAGGATTCAACTTGCAGTTACAACGGCCATTCCGTAATCCTCGACTTCTTCGGCAACGGGATTTCACATCGCCGTACAGTAAACGGGACGCAGTTCTTCTGTGCAGAACTTGATATTTCGGCATTGCGTCAGTTCAGGGAGAAATTTCCTGCCTGGAAGGATGCGGACAAATTCGATATTGAACGATAATAGAATAATAGGTGATATATGAAAGAACGATTGAATAGCTTCTTACGCGCTGCGATTATAATAATATGCATAATTGCGGCAGGTTTTGCCGCAGGATACGGAATAGGTATGCTTCTTGGCGGCAAGTCCTCAGAGTGCACTGTAACACTATGTCAGACAACAGATACACACGGAGCTTACTTCGACTCGCTCTATGTGGACGGGGAGGCTAATGAAACCTCTTTCGCCAACGTGGCCTCTTATCTCAAGGCTTTGCGCTCCGAAGGCGAAGACCCGATTCTGATAGACTGCGGTGATATAATTCAAGGGGACAACGCATCGTATTTCTACAATTTCGTAGATACTACTGACAGGCATCTTGCTGCTGAAATCCTTGATTATCTGGATTATGATGTTGCAGTTGTCGGTAATCACGATGTGGAGCCGGGCCATCCGGTCTATGACAGGTACAGCCGGGACCTGAATATGCCTCTTCTTGCGGCCAATGCAATATGCACCGGAGGAAAAGATGAAGGGAAGTCATATTTCCCGGAATATGCGATTGTAAAGCGCAATGGAGTCAAGGTGGCTGTCATAGGCATGACCAATGCCAACATAAGCCAATGGCTTCCAGCTGAAAATTGGGCGGGACTGGAATTTCAGGATATCTCGACTATTGCCCAGGAGGTGATTGACAAGGTCCGCAGGAAGGAGAAGCCGCATATTGTGGTTCTTGCGGTACATAGCGGGGCTGGAAACGGTGAAGACGGTCTGGAGAATGAGGCCATCTATCTTGCCGAAAGTCTCAAAGGGGTGGATGTTGTGCTTTATGGACACGACCATCAGGCTGGGATGCAGGTTGTTGAAACTTCCGATGGGAGAAAGGTCTCAGTCTTGAATGCTGGTACGAAAAATGAAAATGTGGCAAGATGTGACATCCATCTTACATTGAAACACGGCAAGGTGAAGGATATCTCCTTTGAGAACAGCCTGATTCCAATGGAAGGCTATAACCCTGATTCTGACTATTGTACTTTCTTCAAGCCTATGTACGCAAAAGTCCGGGAATTTGCGGGTACGAAAGTGGGAAGCCTGTCCGGCGGCCTTGATTTTTCCGTCTGCGTTGATGGCCCTTCGGCCGCATTGAGCCTGATTCACGCCGTGCAGCTTGATGCAACGGGAGCCGACATCTCTTTCTCGTCGCCTCTTACGACGAAAGGGAACGTGGACCCAGGGGTGGTGACATTCCGGGACCTCGTGAAACTCTACCGGTTTGAGAACACGCTCAACAAGGTTAGTATGACGGGCCGTCAGATAAAGGACTACCTTGAATATTCATACGACCACTGGGTGAGGAACGACGGTCCGTACTATAATTTCGATTCTGCGGAAGGTATTGATTATGAAGTGAGCCGGAGTGCCGCCTATGGCGAAAGAGTGCATATCTTCTCGATGTCGGACGGAAGGCCTTTCAGCTATGATGAGACATATTCCGTTGCGATGAACTCTTACCGTTCGAGCGGAGGAGGAGACATTCTTGAAAAGGGGGCCGGAATAGTTCCTTCAGATTTGGAAATACTTGGCTCTTACAAGGATATAAGAAGCCTTGTAAGGGATTATATCTCGCAGAGAGGCAATCTTTCACCGGAAGCAGCGTCAAATTGGAAATTTGTAAAATAATATCTACCTTTGCAATAAGTATCGTCTTATGGAAAATGATGTGATTGGAAGGTTGAAGTCCAAGATTGAGGTGCTCATATCGCGGTATGAGACGCTCAGGGCTGAAAACGAGACCCTCCGCAGGAGTCTTGAGGAGAAAGACGGACGATTGCAGACAACTGAAGTTAAATTAAAGGAATTAGAAAAGGAAGTTAATAAATTACGATTGAAGGAGGCTTTTCTGGGGGTGTCGGCGAATCCGGCTCAGGCCAGGAAAAAGGTATCCGTGCTGATAAAGGAAATAGATTCTTGTATCGCAATGCTTAATGATTAGGCTATATGGGTCAGAATATTACAATAAAGATAGCAGGAAAGGAGTTCCCGCTGACCGTACAGCCTGAAGAAGAGGAGACGATAAGGAAAGCTGCGGCTGAGGTGAACGGGAAGATCGAGGCTCTCAAGTTTGATTACAGGGGTGTGGACGAGGATGAGATTCTGAGGATAGTGATGATGATGGACGCAGTTCAATTGCTTGATACAGAATCGGTGAGGAATGAACAGATGAGTGACCTTGTTGGAAGGTTGGAGGAACTGGATACCGGATTGGGGGAATATTTGCACAGCCGTTAGTCATGCTCTTTGCCAAAATCAACACTGAAAACAAAAACGAGCGAACTTGGACGTTAAAGACAGGCCTGGGTTACCCTTCGGGGGATTCTATTTATAGGACGTTGGAAGTCTGCGACATATTCCGGAGCTCAAATCTTATATATTAAGATTTTCGACTGATCTGGCTAACGGCTTTTTTTTACAGTCTCTTTCAATTGTAAATGTTATGATTCAAGTTCCGCCGGGTGCGGGACCCGAATATGGAGTACATCAAACATATCATATATTTACAATTATGAACACTACAATAATCATTATCATTACGGCTCTCGTTTCGGCGGTTTTGGCTATTGTCATCTACTCTTTAGTCAGGAACAGGATTTTGAAGGGAAAGGGCAATGACATCATCAGAAAGGCTGAATCGGAAGGAGAGGCTATCAAGAAGGAAAAGATATTTCAGGCAAAGGAGAAGTTCCTGCAGCTCAAGAGTGAACACGAAGCCTATATCAATGAGCGTAATGCACAGGCGCAGCAGCTTGAGAACAAGCTGAAACAGCGCGAAATGCAGATGAACCAGCAGAGCTCCGAGCTTGGGCGCAAACAGAAGGAGGTTGAGACGATAAAAGACAATCTGAAGGCACAGCTCGACATCGTGAACAAGAAGGGCGAAGAGTATGAGAAACTTCGTAACCAGGAGATTGTGAAACTCGAAGAGATTGCCGGATTGTCCGCAATCGATGCGAAGAACCAGCTCGTGGAATCGATGAAGGCCGAGGCCAAGACTCAGGCAATGTCATATATCAACGATGTGATTGATGAAGCCCGGCTCACTGCAAGCAAGGAGGCCAAGAGAATCGTCATCAATACCATCCAGCGCACGGCATCTGAGACAGCTATCGAAAATGCCGTCACAGTCTTCAATATAGACAACGATGAAATCAAAGGTCGCATCATAGGCCGCGAAGGCCGTAATATCAGGGCCCTTGAGGCTGCAACAGGTGTTGAAATCGTAGTGGATGATACCCCTGAGGCTATTCTGCTTTCTGCCTTTGACCCTGTCCGCCGCGAAGTTGCGCGCCTTGCACTGCACCAGTTGGTAACTGACGGACGAATCCATCCGGCACGCATCGAAGAGGTGGTCGAGAAGGTCAAGAAACAACTTGATGAAGAGATTCTCGAGACAGGCAAGCGTACCTGCATAGACCTCGGAATCCACGGCCTTCACGCTGAACTGGTGCGTCTCATAGGAAGGATGAAGTACCGCAGCTCATACGGCCAGAACCTTCTGCAGCACTCACGTGAAGTGGCCAATATATGTGCCACGATGGCTTCTGAACTTGGCCTGAATCCTAAGGCAGCCAAACGCGCAGGCCTCCTCCACGATATTGGAAAGGTTTGCGAAGAGGATCCGGAACTTCCTCACGCTCTTCTCGGTATGAAGATGGCTGAACAGTACAAGGAAAAACCGGATATCTGCAATGCAATCGGTGCACACCACGAAGAGGTTGAAATGCAGTCCCTCATAGCTCCTCTTGTAATGGTTGCCGACTCCATTTCAGGTGCGCGTCCAGGGGCACGACGTGAGGTTGTCGAGTCGTATATCAAGCGTCTTAAGGATATGGAAGACATTGCGCTGTCGCATCCGGGTGTGACGAAGACCTATGCGATACAGGCGGGCCGGGAGCTCCGTGTCATCGTGGGAGCAGAGGAAGTCTCTGATGCACAGTGTGAAGAACTCTCTGCCGACATAGCGAGGAAGATACAGGACGAAATGACCTATCCGGGACAGGTCAAGATAACGGTCATCCGTGAGACACGCTCGGTTGCATTTGCAAAGTAGGGGACAAAGGACCGGCAGAGGCCGTTACTTTGAAGAGTAGAATCTGAATCCCTTTGCGGCCTGCTCCATTATGTAGTCCCAACGGAGGATGATACCTATAACAGCGACAACGCCAATCCAAATCAAAGCCTTGGTGCTGTCGCTTTGCTTTTTGTACCAGTCTGAAATCTTCTTTAACATATTGCAAAAATGGTCATTTTTTAGTAATATTGCTAATAATAACGTTATAGACCATAAAATTGGATTGAAATGGACGAAAGAGTACAGAGAATTGAGGAAGCCGCACAGTATATCAGGCTTCGCATAGGTGAGATGCAGCCGGAAGTTGGAATAGTCCTCGGCAGCGGACTTGGCAAACTCGCGGAACAGATAGAAGCGACTGCCGTCATTCCTTATTCCGACATTCCTAATTTCGTTCAGTCCACGGCTTTAGGACACAAGGGCAACTTCATCTTCGGGTATCTTTCCGGAAAGTTCGTATGTGCAATGCAGGGCCGTTTCCATTACTATGAAGGCTATTCCATGGAGCAGGTGACGCTTCCGATAAGGGTTATGAGCCTTCTTGGCGTAAAATGTCTCTTCGTGTCGAATGCCTGCGGAGGCTTGAATCCCGAATACAAAGTGGGAGACCTTATGATAATAAAGGACCACATCAACCTGCTTCCGAATCCGTTGATCGGCAAGAATATGGATGAATTCGGCACCCGCTTCCCGGACCTTACGGTGGCTTATGACCTTGACCTTATAGAGAAGGCTGAGACTGTGGCAGCCGCCCTCGGTTTCGAGCTTAGAAAGGGCGTGTATATCGCAAACAGCGGTCCGTCATACGAGACTCCTGCCGAGGTACGCTTCTACTCGCTTATCGGTGCTGATGCCGTAGGAATGTCCACTGTCCCTGAGGTAATTGTCGGAAGGCACTGCGGAATGCGTGTTTTCGGAATGTCAGTGGTTACCAACATATCCAACAGTACCAACAAACTCGAGAATCTCAATGATGGAGATGACGTTGTCCGCATAGCAGATCAGGCTGCTACAAGGATGTCATTGATTTTCAGCAAACTGATAGAAATTCTCTGATGGTAAGGTTTGCAAGTCTGTCAAGCGGAAGCAGCGGGAACTGCTATTATTTGAGCGACGGAAACGTCGCTTTTCTAATTGATGCCGGAATAGGTGGGCGGACCATCAAGAAGAGACTTTCCGACCTGGACATCGATTTCAATTCGATAGGTTTCATTCTCGTCACTCACGACCATGTGGACCATATCAAGAGCCTCGGGCTTGTTACTGAACGTTTTGCGAAGCCCGTTTATACCACGAGGACTCTTCATAGCGCTCTGAGCCGTCATTTCTGTACCCGTGGCAAGATGGCCGGTTGTGTCAAGGTGTTGGAGGAGGGGAGGCCAAACGAGGTCTGCGGGATACAGGTCACTCCGTTCGAGGTCCCTCACGATGCTACGCAGACAGTCGGGTATCATATCATTCTGGGAGGCGAGTCCATCACTGTGATGACAGACCTTGGCTCCCCGACTGACGAAGCTGTACACTATGCTTCAATTGCACGGCATCTTGTCGTTGAAGCCAATTATGACGTGGATATGCTTGTGAGCGGCCCCTATCCGCAGGCTCTAAAGAGAAGGATAATGTCGGATTGCGGCCATCTGTCCAATGAGCAGACCTGCTCCCTGATATGCCGGGCCGCCAATGAAGATTTGAAAAACATCTTCCTTTGCCATCTGAGCGCTCACAACAATACTCCTGCCTCTGCATACAACACAGTAAAAGAAACGCTTGGAAAAATTCATTCCCAAGCGTCGCTCTATTGTCTGCCTCGTACGCAGCCTTCGGAATTATTCTTCCTTGGCTAATTCATTGTACTTCTCGTAGAGAGCAGGATAAGCCTCATTCTTGTCACGCAGACGGAAGTAGATGTTCTTGAGATACTGGGCCACGGCCTTTTGAATCTCAGGTTCGTTCGAAGCCTTGCTGTAAGCTGTTTCAAATGGTTCGAGGGCTTTCTGGAGATTGTCCTCGATTTCTTCAACGAGAGCCATATACTTGGCATCATCAACCTCTTCTGCAGCCTTTTCCTGAATGGCTACTGCGTTGTCGTAGTAAAGCATTCCTACTCCGAGTGTACCGAAGATGTAGTCCGGATTCACTTCAGAAGATTTCTTGAACATCTTGGCGGCATTCTCGACATCACCGAACTGCTTGTAGATGTCACCTTCGCAGTAGTAGAGACTTGCATTGTTAGGCTCGTTGGCCTGTGCCTGATGAAGAAGGTCAAACAACTTGGCAGGGTCTTCGTTGTTTTCACGGTAGAGGTTGATCAGACCTACAAGGATGCCCTGGCTCTGAGGGTAGCTCTGGAAGCCTTTTTCAAGGGTAGCTTTGCCGGCGAGTGTGTCGCCTGCCTGAAGGTGGATTGCGGCAAGGTTTGAGAATGTGCTGCCTTCCTGATAGAAGCCGAGGTCGATGCATTTGTTGTAGTAATCGATTGCCTGGTCTTTCTTGCCTGCCATTCCTGAAACCATTGCGGTGTAGTAGAGGTTGAGCGAGTCAATCTTGCCGAGGACAGGATTGTCGTAGCTCTTGCAGGTTGCCTTGAAAAGCTCGCAAGCCTTGTCGAAATCTCCGGCAAGGTAGTATGAAAGGGCTTCGTTTGAGAATTTGTTGTGGATTGACTCCATCTTCTCGATGATATCCTGACTCTTTGACTTCTTGACATCAAGTTCGAAAGCTTTCTCAAGAGCTGCCTGTGCCTTGCCGAGGAGGTCGCCTTCAACTGCAGGCTTTGTCACGATCCACATTTCGAGGATACCGTTATTGTTGTAATAGAGTTCCTTGTCGGCATATACGTCAACTGTGTAAACGCCCTCAGCACCTTTGAAATTCTCTTTGGTCTCAAGAATCTTCTGGTCCTTGAGGAAGAGTTTCACCTCCATCTGAGGAGTGTTAGGAATCAGGTTCCTGGTAGGTTGGTCGTATGCACCAAGGTAAGCGTCTGCAAGCGATATCCAAGTAGCAAACTTGGCAGCTTTCTTGGCATCCTGGCTTGCGGCCTCTGCCTTGCTGACGAGTTTCTGAGCATCTGCAACGGATTTTGGCTGTGCGCTCATCATTGTTGCTGAAAGAATAAGCGACAATGCAATCAAAGTTCTTTTCATAATTAAGCAAATATGTTTATTGATGATTATTGTTGTTCTTCTTCTACAGTGCCGGCTGTGGATGCATCTTCGCTCTCCTTGTCCACTACACAGACAGCGGCAATGCTGTCTCCTTCGCGGATGCTTATGAGCTTGACACCCTGTGTGGCTCTTCCTGCTACCCTTATTTCATCAGTGTGAGTGCGGATTGTGATTCCGGACCGGTTGATCATCATAAGGTCGTTGTCATCGTTTACGGCTTTCAGTGCAATAAGCGAGCCAGTCTTTTCGGTGATGTTTATTGTCTTGACACCCTTGCCTCCTCGGTTGGTCTTGCGGTAGTCCTCAAGTTCAGAGCGTTTGCCGAATCCGTTCTCGCTGACTACGAGGATTGTCTTCTGACTGTCGGCCTGTTCCTGAGGGTCGATGCATACCATTCCGACCACTTCGTCACCTTCATCGAGGTTTATTCCACGTACTCCTGTGGCGTTGCGTCCGATGGCCCTTGCGTCGGCTTCTTCGAAGCGGCAGCATTTACCGTTACGTCCGGCAAGCAGGATGTCGCAGTTCCCGTTGGTGAGCTCTGCTCCTACGAGAGCATCGCCTTCCCTGAGATTGACGGCTATTATACCGTTGGCTCTCGGACGTGAGTACTGTTCGAGAGAGGTCTTCTTGATTACGCCGCTTGATGTGGCGAGGATGACGTAGTGGCTGTTCACGAAGTCGGAGTCTTCAAGATTCCTGACGTTGATGTAGGCCTGGATGCGGTCTTCAGGAGTAAGGTTGAGGATGTTCTGGATGGCGCGTCCTTTCGAAGCCTTCGTTCCCTCCGGAATGTCGTAAACCTTGATCCAGAAGCACTTGCCGCTCTGAGTGAAGAGCATCAGCGTACTGTGCATATTGGCCACGTAGATGTGCTCTATGAAGTCTTCGTCCCTGGTAGTGCTGCCTTTGGCTCCGACACCGCCTCTGTTCTGTGCGCGGTATTCTGAGAGGGAGGTTCTCTTGATGTATCCGAAGTGGGATATTGTAATCACCACGTCTTCATCAGGATAGAAATCTTCAGGGTTGAAATCCTCATCGCTCATCTGTATTTCAGTGCGGCGTGGGTCACCGTATTTCTCCTTCAGCTCCGCGAGCTCGTCCTTGATGATTCCGAACTGGAGCTTTTCGTCAGCAAGCACGTCACGATAGTATTTGATGAGCTTTTCGAGGTCGTCATACTTGGCCTGAAGTTTTTCGCGTTCGAGTCCCGTGAGCTGTCTGAGCTTCATCTCGACGATGGCATCAGCCTGCTCAACGGAAAATCCGAATTTCTCTACCAGCCCGTCACGTGCTTCTGCAGGTGTCTTGGAAGAGCGGATATGCTCGATGATCAGGTCTATTATATCCAATGCCTTAAGCAGACCTTCAAGGATGTGGGCCTCTTTGAGCGCCTTGTTGAGCTCGAATCTGGTACGGCGTACCACCACTTCGTGACGGTGGCGTACGAAGTACTTGAAGAGCTGTTTGAGATTGAGCTGACGCGGTTTGCCGTCCACAAGGGCGATGTTGTTCACAGAGAAGCTGAACTGCAGCGGAGTCATCTTGAAGAGGCTGTTAAGCACGACATTCGATGGTGCTCCCTGTTTCAGCTTGATTACGATACGCATACCATCGCGGTCACTTTCATCGTTGATATACGAAATGCCGTCAATCTTCTTCTCTTCAACAAGTTCCGCTATCTTTTCGATAAGCTCCTTCTTGTTTACAGCGTAAGGTATTTCGTTCACCACTATGGTTTCACGTCCGTTTTCGGCAACTTCTATTTCCGTCTTTGAACGGATGACTATGCGTCCGCGGCCGGTCTCGAAAGCATCCCTGATGCCCTTTGTGCCGAGGATGATGCCACCGGTAGGGAAGTCAGGGCCCTTGATATGCTGCATTATCTCATCGAGGGTAATCTCGGGGTTGTCGATATATGCGGATATGGCATCACAGAGCTCGGTCAGGTTGTGAGGAGCCATATTTGTGGCCATTCCGACGGCGATTCCGTTCGCACCGTTCATCAGCAGCAGCGGAGCCTTCGCAGGAAGGACCGTTGGCTCTTGCAGTGACTCGTCGAAATTAGGCTTGAAATCGACTGTGTCCTTGTCGAGGTCGGCCAGAATCTCTTCGGCCAGTTTCTGCAACTTGGCCTCCGTATATCGCATGGCGGCGACAGGGTCACCGTCTATCGAACCGAAGTTTCCCTGTCCGTGGACAAGGGTATATCGCATATTCCACGGCTGTGCAAGACGTGCCATCGCATCATATACGCTGGCGTCGCCGTGCGGATGGTATTTTCCAAGTACGTCCCCGACTATGCGGGCAGACTTCTTCACACCTTGGCTGAATGTCACTCCAAGACCGTCCATTCCAAAGAGAACCCTGCGGTGAACCGGCTTCAACCCGTCTCTTACGTCAGGCAGGGCGCGCGCCACAATCACAGACATAGAGTAGTCTATGTAGGCGCTCTTCATTTCATTCTCAATATTGATAGGTATTATCCTACCGCCATTTTCTTCCATTTCCATTCTTCAAAATGTGCTTTGATAAATCGTGTAAATTTACGAAAAAAATATTGATAAACCAACACGCGTGAGGCTTCCGTGGACGAATTATTTGACAATAGGAACATCCGGTCCAATACGCGGAATCCCTGCGAAAAACGAACTTTCTAACAATCAGTGCTGTACTGTCAGAGTGGGGGAGATGGCCGTTATTTGATGATATTTTAGTATATTTGGCAGATAATTCGAAAGACTTCAGATGGAATACTACGACAAGATAGACAGAATAGTGAATTTCGCCCTTGAAGAAGCTGCGAGACTGGGCAGCTACATTGCCACGCCGGACCATCTCTTCTTGGGTATATTGAGAGACAGGGAGTGCGATGCGGTGGCCGTACTGAAGGGCCTCGGTGTCGATATAGACAAAGTCAAGAAAGATATAGAGGCAAAGATAGCATCTCCGAACCCGGTGCCGTACGAGCAGCGCGGCAGCGTCTCATTGAGCGAAAAGAGTCAGGAGATACTTTCATCCGCCCGCAAGCTGCATCCGTACAATATGACTGAGGCACAGCTTATGGCCGAAATCTTCATGCATTGGTCAGGTGCCTGCTCAACAGCCCTCGAAACATCGAACATCCCTCTGGACAAGTTTCCTGCGGCCTTGAAAGACATACTTACCTCTCTTGTCGAGAAAGAAGGCAATGCTCCCTCACGTGCAGGCTCTCCATCTTCCGGCAGCGCCGAGCAGGGCAAAAAAGGTGGCTCGCAGTCACTTGTCGATACCTATGGCTTCGACCTGACACGTGCTGCTGCCAGTGGCGGACTGGACCCTGTGATAGGACGCGATGCTGAAATTTCACGGCTTGCGAGGATATTGAGCCGGCGGAAGAAGAACAACCCTGTGCTGATAGGTGAGTCAGGCTCCGGTAAGTCAGCCATTGTGGAGGGACTGGCCCAGAGAATCGCAATGAAGAATGTCCCTTCGTCACTGCTGGACAAGCGTGTGGTATCACTTGATATGGGGTCTTTGGTCGCAGGCACCAAGTACCGTGGGCAGTTTGAGGAGAGAGTCAAGTCACTGGTCAGTGAACTCAAGAAGGACAGGAGCATAATTCTCTTCATAGACGAGCTCCATACCCTTGTAGGAGCCGGCGGGGCCCCCGGGTCCCTTGATGCTGCAAATATGCTCAAACCAGCTCTTGCCCGCGGGCAGGTGCAGTGCATAGGTGCCACTACACTTGATGAATACAGAGAGGTGATAGAGAAGGATGCTGCACTTGAACGCCGGTTTCAGAAGATTCTTGTCGAACCGACTGACTATGAGCAGACTCTGGCTATACTGAATGGCGTGAAAGCCCGTTACGAGGAGTTTCACGGTGTCAGATATACCGACTCTGCAATAAAGGCCTGCATAACCCTTTCTCAAAGATATGTCTCTGACAGATGCCTGCCTGACAAGGCGATAGATGTGCTTGATGAGGCCGGAGCCAGAGCAAAGGTGGGATCAGAGCCTGTTTCTGCCGTAGCTGTGGAGATGGAGAAAGCGATGGAACCGTTGAAGGAGGAGAAGAGAGCTGCCGCCCTCCGGGGTGACTTTGCACGTGCTGCAGAATTGCACCGTATTGAGAAGGAGAAGGATGAGGAGGTTGGTAGAATCATTTCGTCGGAGAGCGGTTCAGTCAAGTCTGACGCAATACCTGTTACAGAGGATGACGTAGCTCAGGTTATCTCCGAAATGACAGGCATTCCTGTTTCGAAGGTCGCTCAGGGCGAAAGCCGCAGGCTTCTTGAAATGGAGAAGGTCTTGCGCGGGGTAGTGATAGGTCAGGATGACGCGGTTGGGAAAGTGGTTCGGGCAATCCGCCGCAACAGGGCAGGCCTGAAGGATCCGAACAAACCGATCGGGACATTCCTGTTCCTTGGCCCTACCGGTGTGGGAAAGACCCATCTGGCAAAGAAGATAGCGGAATATATGTTCGATTCGCCGGACTCCATCATACGTATCGATATGAGTGAATATATGGAGAAGTTCACCTCCAGCCGTCTGGTAGGGGCTCCTCCGGGTTACGTGGGGTACAATGAAGGAGGACAGCTTTCCGAACAGGTCCGCCGCAAACCCTATTCCGTAGTTCTGCTTGATGAAGTAGAGAAGGCTCACCCTGATATCTTCAATATTCTTCTTCAGGTGCTTGATGAAGGCCGCCTGACTGACAGTGCAGGCCGGTACATCGATTTCAAGAACACAATTCTGATTCTCACTTCAAACATTGGTTCCCGCGAACTCAAGGACTTCGGTGGTGGGATAGGCTTCTCCACATCTTCAGACAACGCGTCCGATAACCGTAAGAACATTATCGACAAGGCATTGGGAAAAGCATTCTCGCCCGAATTTCTGAACAGGCTCGACGAGCAGGTCTATTTCAATGAATTGAGCCGTAAGGACATATCTGAAATCATCGACATAGAACTGAAGTCCGTATTTGAAAGGACATCTGCATTGGGATACAGTCTTGAAATAACCCCTGCAGCCAAGAATTTCATCGCTGACGAGGGGTATGACCCTAAGTTCGGGGCGCGTCCGCTCAAGCGGGCTGTCCAGCGTTACGTGGAAGACCCTCTCTCCGAGAGGATTCTTGAAGGAGTCGATGCCGGGGCAGCACTAAGGATAGTTGTGGACAAAAAGCACGGTACTACTTCCGTAAAGGTTGAAAATGCCGTAATGCCTGACAACAAATGAATATGAGAAAACTTTCATTAGCCTTGCTCCTGGCGTTCATCTGTCCTGCAAGTGCCATGGCTGAAATCGGTAAGCCTTCAAGTATCAGTGTCGGAGGCTCTTACTGCTATGTAACCAATACTGAGAACTTGCGTGACGGCTTTCTGGCGAGGAACGGCCATCCATCATATACTGTTCAGTTCGGCTACAACACCTTTCCGGGGTGCAGGAGTTCGGCTTATGCCGAGCGTTACAATTTCCCTGTGATAGGTTTCGGACTTACATTTGACAACTGCTCCCGTATGCAGTTCAAGAACAACTCCTCCATTGGGGACTTTGTGAACGTATATGCTTTTATGAACGGGGCTTTCTATAAGGAAAGAAGATTCTCGCTCGGCTATCTGATGAATATGGGAATGGGTATCACAGGTGTGTTGTATGACCCGATAGACAACCCATACCAGTTCCATATAGGTTCACCGCTTTCCATCTATCTTTCTTTCGGACCGCAGATCAAGCTCAGACCTTCTGACAACATTGAGATAGACTTGAACGCATATTGGTATCATCATTCCAACGGCAATATGTGGATGTCGAACGTAGGGCTCAACGGACTTTCTGCCGGAGCGGCGCTGCGCTACAACTTTGAAGAGCCTTATACCCGACAGGTGAGAAGGCTTGAAGAGAAGGCGGACTTTCCGAAAGGCTTTTTCTATGAAATATACGGAAGTTACGGGCTTCACGCCTGCAAGACTGAGTTCCTTGCCTTCAACAAGATGGTTGAGGATCCTGCACTCAAACAGCGGAGTTTCACAAGCCGTCCGAGAATTGGCCTGGGCTTTGATGCGATGTACCGTTACAGCCTGCTGTGTGCCACCGGTATTGTCCTCGATTGCAACTATAATTGGGATGGGGGGATGCTCAAAAGAAGCGATACAGTAATTTATGGAGAAGATGCTGTCAGAAACGGGCCTGGTTACAGCCCTCTGAATATTGCCTTGGGTTTTCTTCACGAGTTCTACTATGGCAATCTTTCCGGTTTTATGGGATGCAGCGCATATCTTTACCGAAAGGTCGGTATAAATGAGGACTTTTCAAGATTCTATCAGAGAATCGGTTTCAGATTCCATTTCCCGTCCTGGTGCAATTCCTTTGCAGGATGGTGCATCCGTTCCAGCTTGTTCAAGGATGCTGACTTCTTTGAGTTCCAGGTAGGAATAAGGATATAGAACCTGTTTCAAGACAGGCTATTATAATTGATGCAGGCAGCCTGGGGACTGCCTGCATCAATTATTTAGTTCAATGTTTGAACAGGTCATTAGAAGTTCACCTGGATACCAAAGCTGGTATTAGGAAGGAGGTCAAGAGGTGTGTTTGCAGGATTGTATCCTTTTCTCTTGGTTTCCGGATCCCATCTCGAATCCTGAGCATCGTATGAATCGGAATACGCTTCAAGTCCCAGATCGAAGAAAAGGCCGAATGCATCGGTGAAGTGGTACAAGCCTAAGAAACCGATTCTCATACCGAACGAAGTGGTCGGAGTGCTGAGGAAATGTGTTTTTTCGAAGTCTATCTCCTTCATCTGAAATCCGGTGCTGTGTGCGACTCCCAAACCTGCATAAAGCAGTGGCGTGAATATCGTATTCTTTTTCTTTCCGTTAGGGTCGAACACGATGTCTGCAAAAGCACGTACTGATGTGAACGAGTATCTTTGGATCTTGTGCACTGTTCTCCATGCACCGGCTGAATTATTCTTGGAAACACCTGCAGCTATCCTTCCGCCGACCATCGGGGTGAACTTGAATCCGAGTGAAACGGAGCCCTGCGCAGTAAAGATTTCTCCAATGTGATTGTCCTTTTCAGCGTACATGAAGGCTCTTGTATTTTCACCGACAAGTGCGTTCATGCCGGCCTGGATTGTAATGAAGTTCAGCTTTTCAGGTGACGATTTCTTTCCTTCCTGTGCGAAAAGAGAAGATGTGGCGAACAATGCCACCAAAGAGATTAATATTGCCTTTTTCATGTCTGATTTCATATTAACGTTCTAAAAGATGAATGATGCGCTGACTGACAGTTCATTTCCTGAAATGAACCCGTTTCCGCCCTTTTCTTTGACAGTCTCGAAATTCTGGTCAGCAAATACCTGATACCTCTTGAAACCACCCCACAGACCGGCGCCGAAGTCGATGTTGAACCACTTGGTTATCATAAGCGAGTAACCTACTGAAGCTGCTACACCGTACTTGTTGCCCATTTCAGGTCTGATGCCTTCAAATCCACCGCGACGGTAGTTCTGGGCCTGAAGGGCTCCTTTCAGCCAAAGTCCTGAGAATGTGTACCAAGGCCAGTATCTTACACCCACCTGAGCCTGATATTTGACATCCTGAGACATATATGCCGCTGACTTGACGAATTCCCAAGGATTGTATCTGAACTGTACGTCAGTGGTCCAGTTGCGCGCAACAGCTTTCTGCAGGTCGGCATTGATTGACATTGAGAAATCGAGAAGAGTGAATGACAACGCCCAGTTACGGTCTTTGAATTCATCATAGCTGAATTTCTTGTCCAACTGAGGTTCCTGAGTCCAGGTCGGACGCCCGAGAGTGTAGGACACTCCGGCCAGCGCAGTTCCGGCGAATGACTTGCCGGCATCCTTGTCAGGGGCGATGAGGCATATACCGTCGTTCTGAGGAAGCGACATCAGCCTGAAATCGACGAATGCCCTGAGGTTGTCGTTGATGCGGAAGGTGTTCATAGCACCGAAGCCCCAAGGGACTCCACCGCCCATCGATGCACTGCCATCCTTCGGAGAATATGTGAAGATGTAACCGGCGTGGATGTAAGGGCTCAAGTTCCAGAAATTACCCGGTGTATAGCCGTTGAACAGGCTTATGAGGTTGATGAGTACGTCAACGTGAGGATATGCGTAGTTGATTGTCTCCCGATACATTTCCCTTCCTCTGAAGACACCTTTCTCAGCGGTTGCTCCTTCACGTGGGTTAAGACCCCATTCTGAGAAAGAGAATCCCTGATAACCGACGCGGAAACCGAGGGTAGGTGAGAACCATTTTCCAATTGTCAGAGCAACAGCAGGTGTGACTGAGCCGTTGAAGTCAGCCGATCCCTTGGTTTCGAATATGTTTGCGATTCCGGCTCCGACAGTTATGAACCAGTTGTCCCTGCCACGGTTCTGAACGTATGCACCATCGTAGTTTCCTTTATCATCCTCGACGTTTTCGATGTATGAATCCCAATAGTATTTTCCTATGTTGTAGGAAAGGCCGATTGACGGATAAAGATAGAACGAAGAGTTCTTGATGTAAGCGTGGCTTATGTGTACTCCGTACGGTGCATAGGATGCACGGAGGTCAGCATAGATGTTGAATCTCTGCCCGAGCTTGCGGTTGAGAGTGACACCGCCTCCGAAGGAAGCCGTCGCCTTTTTGGTATAGATGGCACCTGCATGAAGGTAAGTGTAGACATCCCATTTCCTTGAGCGGTCGTATCCGAAGAACAGTGATGAGGCGTTTGCGATGAGGTTGACGCTCAAATCTCCGAAGCCTCCTTTTTTACCGAATTCGGAAATCTTCAAGCCCTGGAAGTCCACTCTTCCTCCCCAGAATGGCGAAACCCATTTGGTTATGCCGACATTGAAGTTAGGTGTCCCGAATAAATGAGAGTCAGGAGCGCCGGGGTGAGTGAAATAGTTCATACCACCACCTGCGTTCAGAGTCCAGTTGTCCCAGAACGTATTGAACATATAATCCTTGTCGTTCGTCTGGGCAAAAAGCGCTATGACCGAAAGCAGCAGCGCGGCAGCAGTGGTAAAAGTTCTTTTCATCATATTCATAATCTATTATTCGTCAAAGTGATTGAGGTTGTATTTCTTGATGAGTACAGATATCTCCGGGTCCAGGTTGCCTCTGTAGATGAAGGACTGGTCCTGCTGGCAGGAGTGTACATAGCATTCGACGGCCTTGACCTCTTCGCCCAGCCTTGAATGGATGAGGGCGAGCATATAGTTCACCTGAGCGGTCTTTTCCATATTCTCAAGTATGGCCAGAGCTGAGTAGTTGCGGTCAAGCGCGCAGTAAGCGATTGCAGTATTGAAGTCCTGGTACTTGTCGAGAATCTTGAGGGCCTCTTCGTAGTCGCGGTCCTTGAGGTATTCCAGTCCGCGCATATAGAGAGTGTCTATCTCGGTGGTGACCATCTTCTCTTCTATCATACCCTTGCGGTGCATGTAGAAGTCGAAATATACGAGACGGGTCTTAGGGTAGAGCTCGCTTCGGATGTATTTGTAGTACGGCTTGCCTGCAAGGACGCGCTCACGCTCATCGAGGTTACTGTACTTGTCGGCTATTGAATGATACTCGGCTTTCTCTTCTTCGGTAAGAACTTCGTCCTTGTTCACGAGTTCACCGAGGTATTTCCAGTTCTCAGGCTCGGCTTTGCTTCTGAAGCGGACTCTCCTGGCTTTCTTGGTGACAACAAGGTTGCCTTCCTCGTCTACGGCAAAATCGCTTTCGCTGTTGAGGGAGTCCACGACGTTTGTCACGTATGAGTCAAAATACTTGACTACGCTTTCGGCACGGTTCTTTGACAATGTGGTGTTTGAAGCAACCAGTCCTTCCGGAGAGCAGGTGGCGCTCACTACGATGGAGTCGAGGTCGAATGTCTCGTTCTCGATAAGGTAACGGAGGTTCTGCTTGATGACGGAAATCTCTTTATCGTTTCCCGGGAGTTCAGGATTGACGTTGTATTTTCCGACGTCGAAGAGAATGTTGCTGGACATGTTAGCCATAGCTTTTCTGTACACTATTACACTGATATAGTGCTCGGAAGTATCACTGAATGCTGATATCGAACTGATATAGTACTGTACAGGCTCGATTCTCGGTATAGTGTAAAGGCGCTGGTTCTCGTTGTTTATGATCTTGCCCTTGAGCCCCATCTCTATCTTCTTCACCTTCGCAGCCGGCTTGAGAGACACGGTATATGTGTAGAGGATGTCATCCAATCCGGTAGGGGTTTCGATCAGTGAGTCGATCTTTGCATTACGGATTGCCTCTGTCTTGACCAGCTGCTTGTATCTGTCGTTCTCGACGTTGATCTTGCGTACCTTTGCCGGGTCCAGATAGTGATTTATGGCTTCCCTGACGGTGACTCCGTACTGGGATTGCATAAGCTCTTCGGCTACGCTCTTGTCCAGTACACCGTTCCTGAATTTATAGACCTCAGGAAGATTCCTCTGGATGAATTTGCTGAAGAGGCGGGAGCGGATGAGTTCCATCGTATCCACTATCGGGAGCTTCTCGGTGTGTTCGAGCTGCCTCTTCATGAAATTTTCGTATGCAGTATAGCCTCTGTTCTGCTCCTCAAGGAAATTGGCACCGGTGAACACTATAGGTTCAAGTTTGGTGGTGTCATCCAGCATCCTCATCTCAGGAGTCAGAATCAGCTGGTAGTCGGTACCCGTCAGCTCCTTCGGAACGAAGACGTTGAACTTGAGGTCCACTATTCCGGCGCGTTCGGCTATGTTGCGGAACCTGCTGACAATAAGTGCGGACTCCAGTTCTTCAGATGCCACCATCTCTCCGGTGGTACTGTCCTGTACGGCAGTCATAAGAATCATATCGTTGCCGTTGATGTCCTTGATGATGGTGTTCTCCTTGATCTTGTCTTCAAGGTTCACATCTATCTTGGCTGTCGGGGAATAGTCAAGTTCCTTCGGCAGTGAAAGGATGACCTCGGGGGCAGTCTTCTGGACAGTAATGATTCTCCTTGTACTTCCACAAGAACCGATTACCAATGCCAACGCTATGGCTGACAATGCTTTAATGCAAAAACTCCTCATATCCACATATACGAATTTATGTACTATCTCTGTATAGATAAAATAAACGGACAAATTTACGCTAAATTGTCCGTTTATCCAAAGATTTTGTTATTTTATAGTGCTTGTCGCCCGGCTATTTCCATTTTTCCTTGAAATCTTCCCATCTGTAATATGGGAATTTGCTGTCTGGAAGCGGCAATCGTGCCTCTTTTCCGTTCAGAAGGGCCTTTATCAGGATATCCCCGTCATTTCCTGTCGAAGGACGGTAGAATACGAGAATCAGGTTGGCGGCCATAGGGACGTCGTTCATACGGCACCAGACAGGTATTTCGTCACCGTTCTCACATTCGTGGTCATATCCGTTCACGCCCAGGTTCATAAGCAGCGGGAGGAAAGATGTATCGTGTCCGAAACGCAGTTCCGCGCCTTTTTCGCCTGATGCAAGACGCTTCTCTGCGCAGGATATGATATCCTGTACGATAGGCCTGTATCCCAGATGTGTCGGCCAGGCTACGGTATAGAACTGGAAACAGTCTATCTTCCACAGTGCCAGGCACTCTTCTTCAGTGAATATCTCAGAGAAACTCAGGTCTGTGTCAAGGCTGGCCATACCGTGGGCGAAATAGTTGAGGTAATAGAGGAAATCCCACTGCTTGTCTGACGGCAGCTGCCTTTCCTTGTCGATGAACACCCTGTCGAGGATGGCGCGGTAGTCTATGCTTCTCTCGATGTATTCAGGCCAGGTCTCGGTGAAGAGAAGCTCGCACTTCGGGGCTTCGATTCTGAAAGGGTTGTCCTTGCTCTGCGGTATGGTCTGATGCAGATACAGGCGTCCGACGTTCTCGGTAATCTCTATCTCAGGATTGCAGTCGTTGAGCCCGAGGCAGAAGGCGGACATCGACATTACGCAGCGTTGTACAGGAGAGGTGGCTGCTGTAACCTTTGAATTGTCGTCGAATACTTCAGGAAAGCGTGTGTACATAAGCTTGCCCAGGTTCTGCTGCTGCTCCCATCCCTTCCTTGAGAGTTCTCCGTAGCTGTACTGTATTTCAGGGTATATCTTCCTGAACTTGGCAAGATATTCCTTTCCAATAGGAGTGAGGTTGTCAAGGCTGTCGGCCTCGAAGAGTACGTCACGTATCCTGTCGTAGAGGTCGCTCTGCCAGGCGTATCGCGCTCCGTGGCGGCTGTAGTGGCTGATATAGAAAGCCTCATATCCCTGTGGGGTGGCAGTGAGCGGTGTGTTGTCGGTCGGACACAGGTAATCGCATCCGGACATCTGCTCCGGGTGGGCTTTCAGATTTTCAAGATAGTCGTACTGCTGCGCATTGGAGATGCAGCAGGAGGCCGTGACGGCCAGGAATACCAATAACTTTTTCATCCTCGGAATGTTAGAATATCGCTTCCCGGACGGTGATGGATTATGTCCAGCGGGCCGGAAAGATTGTTGTGCAATTGTATGGAATATTTTCCAAACCGCCAAATGCAATTGCTATTTATCGGGAAGTTTGCTAACTTGCAGAATTGTCGCGGCAGGCCTGATGGCTTCAACTGCGACTCATAAGTACAAGCTATGAACACGAATCCATACAAGAAGGTCGAATCTTTGAATGATTTGCCTTCACCCGATGCCGAAGGCTTTGTCACATACTATGTCTTCCAGTACATCGATTTCCGCAAGGCCCCTCAGTATGTTGCTGCAAAGCATCGTTTTTCAGAGTGTTGCTTCCTTGGATGCACCATTCCGACGGAAATGGAGGACGAGATAGGGCAGACCTGCCTCGTTTTTCCTGCGATGGGGAGGATATATCAGGCTTTTGCAAGCCGGCTCTACAGTGGAGAGATGCTTTATGCCGGATATGACCCTGATGACGAGCAGAGTTTCGAAACCTGTTTCGACTCACGCGTCTATGCCGACTATATGGAGAACGGCAAGTTCTGCAACAATGTGCGAGAAACCCTCGCCCGCTCACTTCACGACAGGGCAATCAGTGAAGCGATGACATCTTTCCTGAGCCGCTTCGATGAGAAGCAGGTCGTTTCAGTGATGGGCGGACATTCCCTGAGCAGGGCTGACAATGCATTCAGGGAGGTGGCCCTTATCAGCAAGAGCCTTACCGAATATGGGAAGGTGATGGCTTCCGGAGGAGGCCCCGGTGCGATGGAAGCTACTCATCTTGGTGCCTGGATGGCTGGCAGAAGCATCTCTGAACTGGATGATGCTCTTGATATTCTGCGTATTGCACCTACATTCCGCGACAAAGGCTGGCTGAAGAGCGCTTTTGAAGTCATCAGCAAATACCCTCAACGTGATTACCGGAGTCTCGGCATACCGACCTGGTTCTACGGCCACGAGCCGACAACTCCGTTCGCTACCGACATAGCGAAATACTTCATGAACAGTATCCGTGAATCGATACTTCTTTCCATATCGAAGGGTGGCATCATCTACTCTCCGGGCTCTGCCGGGACTTTACAGGAAATATTCCAGGATGCTGCACAGAACCATTACGAGTCGGTCGGCTGTTCAAGCCCGATGGTTTTCCTGGGCAAGGAGTACTACACAAAGGAAGTCCCTGTTTATCCTTTGCTCGAAGATTTGCTCGAACGCGGTAAGTATCAGGGACTTCTTTTATCAATTACGGATAAGCGCGAAGATGTTGTGAACACCATCCTCTCGTTTTCGGAGAGGGGCTGACCCGTTTATCTGTCAAGTATCTCGCTTGAATTCCAGCGCTGTTTGACGAATGCTTCTGCGTGCTGGCACTGGAATTCGCGGCCTCGCATCACGTCGATGACCTGATGCCATTTCTGCACGTTTCCAGCTGTTCCCTGTGAGACGTGGCAGGTATATGCCTTGCGTTTCAGTTCCACTGTAGAGTCAATATTGACATAGATCGTAGGAGAGAACATCTGAGTCTGCATACCGGTCATAACCTCTCCGTAATACAAATCGAAAGTATGGCCGAGCTGCCTCCAGGCATCATAAACGAGCATCGAGCATACACGGTGGTCCCTGTGTGCATCGATAGGCCAGTGTGTGAACACAACGTCCGGTTTCTCCGCCGCGATAAGTTCTTTCATCTCATCGTAACGGGCTTTGTTTATCTCGGAGTTGCCGTCCACCTGTGTCATGAACACAGGCCTGATACCCATCACTTCGCAGGAATTGAGCGCTTCCTGACGGCGGATAAGTGCAGTCTCCTCAGCACTCTTACCGGGGATTCCGCCTTCACCGCTCGTGAAATAGACGCATACGACTTCGCATCCCTGCTGTTTGAGCAGCAGCATTGTCCCGGCACACATCGATTCAGGGTCGTCGGGATGTGCCCCTATGACGAGGGCTTTCTTGTAATGTCCGGTAATCGGGTCCTGTGCGTTGAGCGTGGTAACAGCCAACAGCATCATCAGCATCAAAAAGGTTCGTTTCATATACATTGTTATAGAATGAAGATTGATATTCAGTTGTCAGAAGTCATAGCCTACCGAAAGGAACAGCCCGACTCGTTTGTTGTAATCAGTCCAGTGGCAGTCTAGGGCTATCGGACCTATTTTCGAAGCATATGTGTATTTGAGCGCGGCTCCCCAATAGCCGTATGAGGTCTGGTAACCGTCGCTTGCAATGCTCCTGTCGAAATAATGCTCGAATCTGTTTGCCGTTTCCAGGTAATTGACTATGCCGGTAATATAGTGGTTCCGGTGTATACGCACCCGAAGGTCGCATCCGGCGATGGTTACGTTGTTGAAAGTGGAAGTCCGTATTCCGTTGATCCCCACGAATGGAAGCTGGCTGTCGGAATAACGGCCCTTCCTGCTTCCTCCGAATACGTTGATGGTGGAGATGGACATGTAATTCCCGAACACGGACCTGTGGTACAGTTTGGGGACAATCGTCACAGCCCCGTCTGCCGGAGTCGCATAGACCTCAAGACTACCGTAGATTTCGGAATTGTGGCCGGACCTGTCTTCAGGAATTGCTCTCATACGATTCTCCTCCATCATCGATTCGAAAAGGCCGGTGAACGTCCTTTGGGCCTTGAACCTGTATCTGCCGTTCAAAGACATCTTTATACCTCTCGTCGCATAGTATGAGTCATTGCGGGTGTCTGCATCGAAATCCACGAAAAGAGCCCTGTTCCTGTTGGTGGAATCTATCTGTAAACTTTGGCCTTCAACGGATTTGTCGTAGTTATACTTTTCCATCTCAAAGCCGGCTTCCGTATGGATTACCCTTGAATTGTATTCGGATAGGGAAATTCTGAACCGGTTGCGGAAGCTCTGCCCGAACAAGCTGCTGTAATCATCTTTATAGAGAATGTTGTGGTATTTGCTTTCCCAGAAATCATACGAGGCGTTGAATCTGATTATCCCCTGCAGAGCGTATGAAATCTTTGCCTGAAGGAAAGGATAGTAGCTGAGCCTGCCGCTGAAAGAAGCCGAAAAACCGGAAAGCCTGTTCTCGTTAAGGCCTATATTCAAGCCCATGACAACAGCCTCTTCGGTATCTCCGCGAAGTCCGACGCTCAGGCGGTGCGGCTCGTGCGGCTTGAAGTACATATCGAGACCATACATCCCGGGATTTGCGGGGTCAGGAATCGTATTGTAGGATACTTTCTCATAACTTCCTGTCCCGACGTATTTTGAGATAATGCTTCTGATCTCTTCCGGAGTTGTCCTGACACCGGTGAAGAGCTTCCATTTGCGGCTCATCCATCCTCCGTCCGTACCCGAAACCCCATTCAATGTCACCCTAGAAAGAGAGAGCGTGTCGAGTTCATCAAGATATCGGGCCTTAGGGGCTCTCATCTCTTTCTTCACATCTTCGCTTCCGTCAAGCATTTCCTTGATGGCCAGAAGTTCGGGAGCGCACCTCTTTGCCTCTTCATAGCCTCTTGCTACAAGGGAATCAATGCTTGCGATATCAAAACTCATTGTGCCATAGCCGGATACATCCGGACGGATGTAAGCGTCGCACAGTTTCCTGTTCTCGGCATTGTGCCCGGAAGTGACTATCGCCATCAGTTGCCCGAGCATTCCCGGCATGGTCGCAACATCCGACATATTCACCTTGAACCCTTTTGAAAGTTCGATTCCGATGATGATGTCGGCACCCATATCCCTGCATATATCAGTAGGGAAATTGTTCACCATACCGCCGTCCACCAGCAGCATGTCGTTGTACTTCGTAGGGGCGAAAACAATCGGAATTGCCATCGAAGAGCGCATTGCGTCGGCTATCTTGCCGCTTCTGAGCACAGTCTCGCTTCCGTCAAGCATATTGGTGGTCACACAGGCGTAAGGAATAGGCAGGGATGAGAAGTCAATGGAATCCTGATATCCCACGCACAGGTCGTTGAAGAGATTCTCTATGTTGTTTCCCGAAATGAACCCCGAAGGAAGGGTGCTCAACAGTGCCGGACTGTTCTCAGTATTGATGATTTCCCCTTTCCTTATCAGGTTGTTTACGTAGCTGTTCAGTCTGTCGGCATCGCTTTCATTTTTATCCCCGGCGCTCTTGAATCCGAACGGAAGAGAGAACAGGTAGGAATCTTTCCTCTTCTTTGTCATATAAGATGCGTTCCGGCGTTCCGTGGAGTTTCCCAGCAGCTGGCCCCAGTCCACGCTCTTGATTATATGGTCGATATCATCGGGGGTGTATCCAAGCGAATACAGCCCGCCGATGATAGATCCCATACTTGTTCCTGCAACGAAGTCTATCGGAATGCCCAGCTCTTCGATATATTTGAGGGCGCCTATATGGGCTGCTCCCTTGGCGCCACCTCCGGCAAGCACCAGGCCTACCTTCGGCCTTTTATTCACCTTTACGGAATCAATCCCCTTCTCTTCATCCGCAAATGCGGACAAAGGCAGAATTGCCAGAAGGAGGACTATCGTAAAGATACGTCTCATAGATGCTCGACTTCCATTTTGTATTTCCACTCAGGGTAGTAGAGGTTGCCGCCTTTCCATTCGACTTCACCTCTTTGGAAATCAACATCATCCGAACGAGGATATATCTTCTTCGGTGAGAGTTCGTAACCGTAGTCGCTGTTGATTATAAGACGGTGCGTGTCGTTTCCGCTCAGGAAGAAGTACTTCGCATCGTCGTTCCACGAGTAGGTCCTGATGCCGAATGACATATCGACAGGAACCCATCCGATGCCTTCGAAATAGATTTCACTCCAGTCGTGCATTCCGCTTCCGTCAAGGTCCATCACGTGCCCGCTCTGGAAGTGAGCCGGTATACCCTTGATGCGGCAGAGTGTGCAGAAGAGAAGTGTTACCTGTCCGCAGTCGCCGTGACCTGAATCAAGTACATATTCAGGAATATTGGCAAGAGTGGAGTATTCGCGGGCTCCTGACCAAGGGAACATTGCCTCAACCCATTCGAATATGGCCTTTGCCTGGAGATACGGGTTCTCGATTCCTGCGGTGAGGGAGTCGGCAAGGTTGCGGAGCCTGTCGGAGAATACGATATGTTTCTCGCGCTCGGCAGTATATTTCTTGTATAGATCGGTTGTCTTGTCGTATGGCTGTATTTTTTCAGGGTCAATCTTGTGCCACTCTCCGTAGATTGTGTACTCGAACTCTTCGCTGAATACGGTAGGTTCGCCTGCAACGGCCTTGGCTTCCATATAGAGAGTACTGTGAGGACATTCAGGGTCAGAGAACTGGTATTCGCTCTGGCTGGTGCCGATCAGGGCCACGTCCTGCTGACGGGCTACGTCCTTGCGTGGGAACGGAAGCCAGCAGCGGATCGTCTCTCCCTCGGGAACGGCGTCAGCATTTACGGTAAGAGTGAATTTTACCTTCATGTGAGACGGCTGTGCGAGAGGGTTGCCTGTCTCGTTCACATCGTCTATGATGGCCTTCATATTGTTGTACTCGAGTGAGTCGTGGCGGCTCATCACTTCGATTCCGTCAGGATGGTCGTAGTTCCACTTGATCTGCCTGCACTCCGGATCGACGAGGAAGAGTCCTCCTGCAGTGCGTCTGTAATACATCAGCTTGCCGTTGATTTCCTTTGCCTCAAGCGGACCGTTCTTCGTCCAGTTGTCGATCTGTTCGTCCGTTACATCAGGAATGTACTTCTGTATGTACTCCTTCACCTGCTCCGGTGTCCAGGTATAGTCCACGCTTTCGCGGTATGCGAGGTCTTCTTCCCAGCTGTAACCGGGAACCCTTTGATTCTCCTGACCGCATCCTGCAAGGAGCAGCAAGAGTGACAGTGTAGTTAAAATTCTGGTTTTCATGGTGATGATTGTGTTATATTGTTGGTTGTGTTGTCGATGACGGACCCTTCCGTGGTTATGAAAGGAGGCAGAGAAAGAAGTACAGGACATTCATCAGTCCTGTGAAAAGCAGGCACTTGTTATATCTTGCACCCTCGGCCTTCCTCACAGCCGAAAAGAGGATGACGGCCGGCACTGCAATCAGCATTGCGGCCGAAAGCCCGAAGGCAAGGTAAGCGAATACAGGCATCAGAAGTACCTCCGCAAACATTATGGCTTCTGCAGCTTTCTTTCCGAATCTTACAGGCAAGGTGCGCTTTCCTGCCGCACGGTCATCTTCAATGTCGCGCAAGTTGTTGATCATCAGAACTCCCATTGATATGAGGCCGCATACCGCACCGGCGTGGAATGCAGTGGCAATGAATTGATGTGTAAGAAGATATGCCGTTCCTGACGAGGCGATTACACCGTAGTACAGGAATACGAAGATATCAGCTATCCCGAGGTAGGACAGGGAATGAGAAGTTGCTGTATACAGCCAGGCGAACAGGATTGCACTTACGCCAATGGCAAGGATGACCCATCTTCCTGAAAAAACGAGGAACAATCCCGTTGCCACGACGACCGCCAGGTCGGTGAAGATGGCAGCCTTCATATCTTTCCCGGAAACCTCCCCTTCGGCAAGCGCCCTCTTGAAACCCTTCCTTCCCGCCTTGTCGCTGCCTCTGACAAAGTCGTAATAGTCGTTGATGAGGTTCGACAGAATCTGAAGTGAAAGGGCGCACACTGCGGTGACGATGCAGACAGCCACGGGCGATGTGGTGGCGTATGGGATTCCAGACCTGCCGGATGCAAGTATGCCAACAAGTACCGGGACCAGCGAGGCAAACAGTGTCTGAGGTCTTATTATTCTGAGCCAGAGGAGTATCCTTTGCAAAATCCGTTTCATTTGTCGGCTGTGTATATGGTGGCTATCCCGAAGGTGAGTGTCTTGTAGGATGGGTTTCTGAATCCGGCTCTGTAAAGCCTTTCAACCATCGCTTCGCCCCAGATGAAACCTTTGACACTTTCCCTGAAATAGGTGAATGCGGCCTTTTCGCGGCCGACAACTCTTCCTACGAGAGGCATTATGTGTGTGAAGAAGAAGTTATAGACGGCACGTATCTTCTTGTTCGTGGGGTAAGAGAACTCGAGTATCAGCAACTGCCCTCCCGGACGCAGTACACGGTGGATTTCGGAGAGTCCCTTGTCAAGGTCCGAGAAGTTGCGCACTCCGAAAGCGCAGGTGGCGGCATCGAAACATCCATCTTCGTATGGCATCTGAAGGGCATTTCCTTCGACGAAAGTGACCTTGCTGCTGAAGCCGGCCTGTGCGACCTTCCTTTTGCCGATTTCCATCATTTTCCTTGAGAGGTCTATGCCCTCCACTTTCCGTGCCTTGCCCCGCTTAAGCATTTCGACGGCAAGGTCTGCGGTTCCTATTGCGACATCCAGAACCCGTCCGGAGTTACGGAGCTGCTGTACGGCTTTCCTGCGCCAGGAACGGTCGATGTTGAGCGACAGGACGTGGTTGAACCTGTCGTATCGTGAGGCGATACGGTCGAAAAGAGCCCCTATGTTCTTCTTGCTGTCCATTGCTCCCTATACCCTGTAATCGACGAGGTTTCCTGTGAGATACTGGTCGTAGGCGGCCATATCCATAAGGGCCGTGCCCCATTGTCCGGCACCTGTCTCGGTGGTGACGTTGGTGACCCCTTCCTGCTTGCAGTAGTATGCCTGTGCAAGGGCTGAGTTCAACTTGTGGGAGCCCACCGGGCTTACACTTTCGTTCTTGAAGAAGATATGTGCCGGAGTTCCGAGCGCCTCTTCAAGGCCGTAAGCTCTTACCAGAGGGGTGGAACGGTAATAGGTGTACATCTCACGCACTTCGTCCGGAATGTCGATCCATCGGTCGGTTACGTTGAGTTCCTGACGGCTGCATTCACGGCAGAATATCTTTGCAAGGTCGTCTTCCGTGACCGGCTGCCGGGTGACAGGGTCAAGCATCGGCATAGGCTTGGTTGCCATATCAGCCTGTATGTTATACCATTGTGAAGGTATTTCGCTCTCTGGTAGAAAGTATCTTTTTTGTCTCATGTTTTTCTCTTTCTGAATATATGCAGGAAGATGAGAACACCAAAGTTACAAAAAAATAGTTTTTTTCACTAAATTTGGGTTTTCAATCATACCATATTTTGTATAAGAGATGATAAAATCAATGACAGGATACGGCAAGGCGGAATGTGTGATTGCCGGTGACAAGTATCTTTTCGAAATCCGTTCCCTGAACGGCAAGAATGCTGACATAACCCTCAAGACTACGATGATACCGAGAGAGAAGGAGACGCTGGTGCGCCAGTATGTCACTGACGCTCTGTGCCGGGGGAACATCGACCTATTCGCAGGCGTTGAATATGGAGCCTCGTCCGTGGCGAGGAAGCTGAACAAGGATATTGTTGGGGATTATGTGATGCAGTTGCGCTCTCTATCGGAGGAAAAGGGTATTGCCCTGGAAGAGAATGCCATAATGTCGCTTGTACTGAAGATGCCGGACGTGTTTGATACCTGCAAGTCCAAGGATATGAGTGAAGAGGAGTGGAATGAAATGTTCGGTGCCGTGAAGTCTGCCGTGGCCGCTCTTGACGAATTCCGGACGAAGGAGGGTGTCAGCCTCAGGAAAGACGTGCTCGGACAGGTGGACAAGATTGAGTCATACGTTGCCGAAGTTGAGAAATATGAGAAGGAAAGGATTGATTCAGTGCGTGAAAGGATAAACGCACGCCTTGAAGAACTGAGCACAGCTCCTGACAAGGACCGGCTTGAGCAGGAGATGATTTTCTACATTGAGAAACTCGATATCAATGAAGAGAAGGTGCGTCTGAGACAGCATTGCAAGTATTTCCGGGAAACGGCTGACAATGAAGAGAATCCTGGCCGAAAGCTCGGCTTCATAGCTCAGGAGATGGGCCGTGAGATCAATACTATGGGCTCCAAGGCCAACCATAGCGAGATCCAGAAATGGGTCGTGAAGATGAAAGATGAACTTGAAAAGATTAAAGAACAGACATTAAATATATTGTAAACTACTATGAATCAATACATCAGACCAGCCTTTCTGAAGAAGGGCGACACTGTGGCGGTAGTGTCGATGGCATCCAACCCGCCTGAAAGTGCAAGAGAGGAAAGTTGGCTCCGTGACATAGAGGCGTGGGGTGTAAAGGTCAGGAAAGGCAAGCACATATATGACTCAATCCCCGGTGATTTCGCGGGTACTGACGAAGACCGTGCATCCGACATCGAGGCTGCCCTTCTCGACCCGGAGGTAAAGGCAATAATATCGTGGCGTGGTGGTTATGGCTCGATGCGCACCGTGACTCATCTTGATACATCCCTCTTTGTCAAACATCCGAAATGGATTGTCGGTTTCAGCGATATCACTGTGTTTCACACACTTTTCGGAAAACTTGGCTTGGAGTCCATTCTCGGGGACATGCCTTGCAGCTTCTACGAAGGTCCTGATTCTCCGGCAAGCATAGAGTATCTGCGCGCCGCACTTTTCGGAGAACTGAAGAGCTACAGCATTGCGCCGCATCCATACAACCGCTTTGGAAAGGCCCGTGGAAGGGTAGTGGGCGGCAACCTGAGCCTTTGGAACAGCACTATCGGCACTCCGTGGGAGAACCGTCTCGAAGAGGACTGCATACTCTTCCTTGAAGATGTGGAAGAGAGGATGCTCAGCGTGGACCGTATGCTGCTCACCCTCAAGTGCGGGGGCTGGCTCGACAGGGCCAGGGCCGTGATAATCGGACAGTTCACCGACACTGCCGGAGAAGACAAATGGAACAGGGATGTATATTCCCTTGTGAGGGAATATACTGACACTCTTGATGTTCCTGTGCTTTTCGGATTCCCTTGCGGACACGAGCATCCGAATATGAGCCTCTATCTTGGCCGTGAGGCGGAAATCGAGGTGTCAGCTGAGGGCGGCATCTTGAATTATGACATATAGTACCTGTCAGATATGAGGCGGTTCCTGATATTCATCCTTGCAGCGTCCCTTACCTTCGGATTTGACGGCTGCCGCAGGCAATCTTCCCTCGTGGATGAGAGCGATGCCGTTCCACAGGGTTTCGTGAGGATTACCGACGTGGTCCCTGATGTCCTGCTTGAAATAAGGTATTTTAGCACCTACAATTTTGTCGGAAAGCGGATTGACGGCTATGAGAGGCCTGTGGCTCTGTGTACCCGTGAAGCGGCCGATGCCTTGAAGCAGGTGAGCGACGATGCTCTTTCTCTCGGCTACCGTCTGAAGATATACGATGCCTATCGGCCACAGAGAGCTGTGGACCACTTTGTCCGTTGGGGTGCGGATGCTTCTGATACACTTATGCGCCGTAATTTCTATCCCGATGTCCCCCGGGACAGTCTCTTCGAACTTGGCTATATCTGCGAAAAGTCAAGCCATTCCCGCGGCAGCACAGTGGATTTGACCTTGTTTGACACACGTACCCAGAAAGAGGCCGACATGGGAGGCGTCTTCGACTGGTTCGGACCTCTCTCCGCACCTGACTCTCCTGATGTCACTGCTGAGCAGCACGCCAACAGGATGCTTCTGCGGGAACTTATGCTGAAGCACGGCTTCAATCCTTATGAGGCTGAATGGTGGCATTTCACACTTAAAGATGAACCATACCCGGATACTTATTTCGACCATCCGGTAAAATGATTAAAGATATGTACTATTTCGGAGCGCACGTGAGCTCATCAGGCGGGGTTGAGAATGCCCCTCTGAATGCCAGGGCGATAGGAGCAGGTGGCTTCGCCCTCTTTACCAAGAACCAGCGGCAGTGGGTGTCCGCCCCGCTTTCAGAGAAAAGTATAACTGCCTTCAGGAAGAATTGTGAAGAGGGAGGATTCTGTCCTGATTCCATACTTCCGCACGACAGCTATCTGATTAATCTCGGAGCGCCTGATGATGAGAAACTTGCTCAATCCAGGGCAGCCTTCGTGGATGAAATGTCCCGTTGCGCGGAACTCGGCTTGAACAGACTTAATTTTCATCCCGGAAGCCATCTGAACATCATTTCGGAAGAGGAATGCCTGCGCAGGATTGCCGAGTCCATCAATCTGGCTCTTGACAAGACCTCCGGAGTCACCGCAGTGATAGAGAACACTGCCGGGCAGGGCTCGAATATGGGTTTCAAGTTCGAGCATCTTGCACGTATCATCGAGATGGTTGAAGACAAGAGCCGCGTGGGAGTCTGTATCGATACCTGCCACGCATTTGCGGCCGGGTATGATGTCCGTTGCGGTGACGGACCATCAAACGGAAATTCTCTCTTTGCGGCACAAAGCTCTTCCTTTGAAGAAGTATTTGCTGAGTTTGACAAAGTGGTGGGCTTCAAGTATCTGCGTGGAATGCACCTCAACGATGCAATGAAGCCTTGCGGAAGCAGGGTGGACCGTCATTCACCTCTCGGAGAGGGCGAGATAGGGTGGGGATGCTTTAAGAAGATTGCCTCAGACCCGCGTTTCGAAGGGATTCCTCTGATCCTCGAAACTCCTGAGCCGGAACGATGGTCTCAGGAAATAGCTACCTTGCGTTCCATTCAGTGATTCCCTCCAATATCAGACAGGCCGGTGAACGATATTCACCGGCCTGTCTGATTCATACGTGTACTTTTCAGAATTTGAAGTTCTTGATGTAGGAGGCGCACTCTTCGAATGAAGCGAAGACGTGGTCTTCATTGACAAGGCCCGGAATGATTCCCAGTTTGCGGAAAAGTTTCATAGGCTGAGGCTGGATGATTGTCATGAGAACGGTTACGCCTCTGTCCTTCAACTTCTTGATTTCGGTCTCGAAGTCGTACAGGCCGGACTGGTCGATGAAACTTACCCTCTTCATACGTATTATGACCACCTCAACATCCTGAGGAATGGAACCCATCACGTTCCTGAACCCTGTGAGTGAGCCGAAGAATACAGGGCCGCCAAGCCTCTGTATATAAACTTTGTGCTTTATTTCATCAGGCATAGAGGACTCATCATCCCACGGACTCTCCTTGTCGAATCCGCTGAGCGAATCGCTGCTGAATGAGTGCTCCGCAGCGTCCCCGGTCTGCTTCATAAGCAGAACGCAGGCCATCACCACACCTATCGCCACGGCGGTCAGAAGGTCCACGAGAACAGTTACGGCAAATACCACAAGCATAATGACGCTGTCAGCTGCAGGGACTTTCCTTATATCCTTGAATGCCCTGAAATCGATTATCCCTATTCCTACCGTGATGAGGATTCCCGAAAGGACGGCAAGAGGCACGTATTTGACAAGACTTCCGAGCCCGAGAAGAATGGAGAGAAGAAGTACTGCGTGTACCATACCGCTGAGCTGGCTCCTTCCACCCGACTTCACGTTTACGACTGTACGCATCGTGGCCCCCGCGCCGGGGATTCCACAGAAGAGGCCCGCTGCAATGTTTCCGATTCCCTGACCGATGAGTTCACGGTTGCTTTCGTGTTTCGTCCCTGTGATGCTGTCTGCTACTATTGATGTTAGAAGTGTGTCTATCGAGCCGAGAGCCGCAAGGGTTATGCCCGGTATCAGGGCGCTCTTTATCATTGATCCCCAATCGATTCCGGTGAGCGATATTCCATCTTTCGCAAAGAATGGGAGAGGCATTCCGGCCGGAATGTTGCCGATGGTGAGCTTTTCATCAAGATTGAGGAAGAGTGAAACTATTGTGACGGCAATCAGAGCCACGAGGGTTGCCGGGATTTTTTTCGTGATCTTCGGGAAGAGATAGATTATGACAATGGTGCCGAGTCCGAGGCAAAGTGCAGGGATTGATACCCCGCCTGATACTGCCTTGGGGAATCCGGCAATCATATCCGTTACAAGCACAGGGGATTTCAGGCCTACGAGAGGATAAATCTGCTGGAGTATTATTATGAATCCTATGCCGCTCATGAAGCCTGAAAGCACAGGATAAGGTATGTACTTGATATACTTGCCGATTTTAAGCACTCCGAACAGGATCTGGAACAGACCGCAGAACATGCCTGCCATCGACATTGACAGTATCACGTAGGAAAGGCTCCCGTTTGAAGCAGCCCACGCGCCGCTTACAAGGCTGGCGGTGATTACGGTCATAGGACCGGTCGGACCGCTTATCTGTGAGTGTGTACCTCCGAAGAGTGAGGCGAAGAAGCCGAGCATCGTAGCTCCGACCAGTCCGGCGAGTGCGCCCAATGAACTTGCTCCTGGAGCGTCGATGCCTCCGAATGCCTGGATACCGAAAGCGAGAGCGAGCGGAAGCGCCACTATTCCCGCAGTTATGCCGCCGAAGATGTCACCTTTGACGTTCTTTGTCATTCCTGAATAATTGCCCATCTGATACGATTTTGGATTTGCGGCGCAAAGATAATCAAAGAAGTGATAGCTGGCTACGCAAGAGTGAGGCAAACCGGTATTTTTTCACTAATTTTACAAAAAGAAACAAATACGACTGATTATGAAGAAAATCATCAACATTGCTGCCGCGCTTGTGCTGGCAGGAACTGCTTTTGCAGCCCAACCATCCATTGATATTGTGCCGCGTCCTCAGGAAATCAAGGTGACTGAAGGTGCGATGCAGGTGAAAGGAGTTACCGTGTATGCCGATGCGAAGTTCGATGTCACCACTCTTGAGGCAATCGGCAAGTTTTCTGCAAGCCTCGGAAGAGTCACAGTTTCAGAAATCAACTGCAGGATAACCGGGCAACCGGTCCGTCCCGGAAGCAGAGGCATATCTTTCGTGAAATCCGACAATCTCGCAAAGGAGGCATACAGGCTTGTCGTTAAAGAGAATACCGCAGTGGTGGAGGCTTCTTCAAGGGCAGGCGTGCTCTACGCTATCCAGACACTCAAGCAGATGCTTCCGGTAAAGGTTTATGGGAACGAGCCTGCCCCGGAAGAGGACTGGCGTCTTGCCTGCTGTGAAATATTCGATGCACCGCGCTTTGAATACCGTGGAATGCACCTCGACTGCTGCCGCCATTTCTTCACTCTTGACGAAGTACGCAGGTATATCGATGCGATGGCTATCTACAAGATGAACCGTCTTCACTGGCATCTTACCGAAGACCAGGGCTGGAGAGTGGAAATAAAGAAATATCCGCGTCTGACCGAGGTCGGAGCGTTCCGCAACGGTACTATGATTGGAAAAGACTTCAAATCCAACGACGGTATCCGTTACGGCGGCTTCTACACTCAGGAAGAGGTTAAGGAAATCATCAGCTATGCTGACGAAAGAGGAATCACAGTCATCCCGGAAGTGGACCTTCCCGGCCATATGCTTGCCGCTCTTGCCTCATATCCTGAACTTGGCTGCGAGGGTTCACAGCCATACGAAGTGTGGACAATATGGGGCGTTTCGAAGCAGGTACTCAGCGTTGGCAAGGAGGATACTATGAAGTTCCTCGAAGATGTTGTGGGAGAACTTGCCGACATCTTCCCTTCTGAGTATTTCCACATCGGTGGTGACGAATGCCCTAAGGATGAATGGAAGAACGATCCTGCCTGTCAGGCTAAGATAAAGGAACTCGGACTTGTATCCGATGAGAAGGCTTCCGCCGAGGCACGTCTCCAGAACTATGTAACGGCCCGTATTCAGAATTATCTTGCTGCAAAGGGCAAGAAGATTATCGGCTGGGACGAGATTCTTGAAGGAGAACTTGCACCCGGAGCTACGGTAATGTCGTGGAGAGGCACCAAGGGAGGTATCGCTGCATCCAATGCCGGCTATGACGTGATAATGACTCCGAACAACTTCTGCTATTTCGACTACCGCCAGCTGGAGGACAAGGACGCTCAGCCTCTTGCAATAGGCTCGGCATATCTTCCTTTCTCGAAGGTTTACAGCTGCAACCCTACCGAAGGACTGAGCTCGGAGGCTGCAAGCCACATCAGAGGCGTGCAGGCCAATATGTGGACTGAATATGTCGCCACTCCGGAGCACCTTGAATTTATGGTCCTCCCACGTATGCTCGCATTGAGTGAAGTTCAGTGGTGCACACTCGAAAACAAGGACCTCGACAGAATCTCCTCAAGCCTGGACAACCACCAGTCGAAGATTCTCGACCTTCTCGGATACAACTACTGCAAGCAGCACGAATAGGAACCATTTCAAAACAGGTTCTTAAACGTTGCGCAAAATTCAGATACAGTAAATACCGACTCTGCGCAAAATGTTAATTCTTGAAAACTCAGCGGAATGCAACGGGATGACTGAATTTCTTTC
>JAGHVK010000060.1 GCA_018064345.1 Candidatus Cacconaster merdequi | reverse complement strand
TTTACTGCAACTATGCGGTGCAGGACATAATTCCCGGGGCTTCTCCGGGCCAGGACAATGTCTCCTGGCTGGAGAGAATTGCAGGCTTTTTTCCTTAGTATCACGCTGTCCCTGCCGCCTACGATGAACGGCAGCATACTTGTGCCTTTTGTCATCAACTCCACGTCCCTGCCTTCGGCAAGAAGGGCTGCGACTTCCTCAAGAAGGATTTCATTCGGCAAAGTTATCTGCATACGGCTGTGTGGCATACGAGTGCCGCTTCCGCATCGGGACGGCAGTCAAGAACAAAACAGGGTTGGGACAGGGCTATGGCCGATATTGTCTCGTGGAGACCGTCAGCCATCGAGGCAATGCCGCGAAAGCCCGAACTGGAGGATGAAATCAAAGCGTAAGCCTCCAATGCTGAAAGAGAAGTGGCCATATTGGTGGATGAGCGGCGTATCTGCACCATCGCGCCCAGAGGAGCACTGGCATTGCGATAGCAGGGCGTTTTCCCGCTCCAGGGTGAGCCGTACACCGTCACTGAACCGTCTTCGGCAACGCGGACTATGGGATTGTCATCATTGAGAAGCTCACACCCGGGAATGTTTTCCAGCCACATTCTGCTGTGTGTACTCTTGCCGGTACCGCTTTCCGCAAGGAACATAAAGGCCTTGCCGGAATTGACCGTCACTGAGGAATGCATCTCCAAAGTCATAAGTCCGGCTGTGCTGAAAGCGAACATCAGCATTGCGGCGTTGTCGATTGCGAAGCGCACGAAATTCATGTCGGCGAATTCCAGCCTGCCCGTCCTGAAATCATCGCTGATACGGAGACTCGCCACCTTGGGGCTTCTGCCGTTCACGGCGAATTCGAGGTAGAATCCGTCCGCATCCCGATAGAAATCAGTCTGAGTCTCTTCCGGACTGTTGACGCCTACGAAAAGGGGCTCCATCCCGGATGTGTCAGCAGTGTGCCAGCACGTGGCAGCATTGACGTGAAGGGTGAATATCGGATCTCTGCCATCCTGCCCGATAGCCGGAGCTTCGAACGGGCCGTAGTTGACCTTCATCCTTGCCCATAAGGGGGATGCGTCATCCATCACGATGGAGAACCGGTGTCCGGCAACGATGAAATCCATACGCATAGTTCTACAAAAATACACTTTTTTCTTGGTTCCGTCTTCAAGTCGGTTGTAAGCCGAAATTCTCAGGCCGGATTATGAAGCAAAAGTTATTTGGGTATTGGGATGATAAACATACGTTCCTGGTTCATCCGTCTGTACATATGATTTTAACCCACTGAGAAAAATTTGAGATGACTTTATCCATTTTTCAGGTTCGCCACATCTTCAGCCGCAATGGATAAAGTGAAGAATATCATTTTCATTATACCTGACGTTTCTTGAATGTACATATGGCAAGAGCCCATAATACTCCGCATTGAACCGTCATAACGCCTATCGGGCGCATTATGTCAACAAATCCTGCCCCCTTCATATAGACGCTTCTTAGTGCCACCACAAGGTAGTGTGCCGGATTGATGACATTGAGTTTCTGCATTAATTCCACCATACTCTCGGACGGAGTGATAAAGCCTGACATATATTGTGATATCATCAAAAAGACGGTGATTATCAGAAACGCCTGCATCGGATTGGAAGTGAGATTGTTTACAAAAACGGCAAAAGCGGGAACTCCCAGAATATAGAGGGAATAAACGATAAATATCAACCCGAAAGAATGTATTTCGGGCATACCATATACCAAGTAGGAGCAGACAAGGCCGACAACCATTGATATCAATCCCGCTATATAACAGGAAAGAATCTTTGCAATTACGAGTGCGTACGGTCTCATAGGACTGACATTCATCAGTTCCGTAATGCCGCTGATCTCCTCGTTAAGCATCGAACTGGCGGACACGTTGCTGCAAATAGCAAAGGCAATTGTAAGCAGGGCAACCGATACCATAAACAGCAGGTAGTTCATTGTTGGATTATACAGGTTGAATTCTTGTATGACTTCTTCCTGAGGTTGGACATCTATTCCCTGACGTTCGAAATATTTGGAGACGGATGACAAAATGGATGTTTGAATCAGTTTTGTTCCGAGAATACCTTTTGTGACATCCACCGTTTTTACAGACAATTGCACCTTTTGCCGGTTGGAGGAATAATAACTGCTTTCCAAACCCTTCGGGAAGAGGACAATGCAATCAATGTTTCCTTTCTCCATCATATCGAATGCCTCGTCATATGTAGAGCAACGCTCGTACAATGTCACTTTACCCGAGCGGGCAAGACCATCGGTCAGCATAGTGGACAGCGCGGAATGGTCGGCGTCCACCACAATGACATTGACATTGTTCACATCAAAGTTGTATATGCGTGTGATGACCAGAACTGCTATAACCGGATAAAGAATCAACAATGCCACAAGAAGTTTGTTGCGGAACAATTGCCTGAGTTCTTTCTCAATGACAGCCGATATGCTGATTATTGACTTCTTCATCTGCTCAACCTTTTAAGTTTGATATGACAAACCAAGGCAAACACCAAGGTCGATATCGACATAAACAGTACATCCTTAACAATATAGATGATATCTACGCCTTGAATCAACAGTTTTCTCAATGCATCCACATACCACCGCACATAAATGAAATCGCTGATTATATGCCCCCACTCTGGCAAGTTGTCAACCGGAATAAGCACGCCTCCGAAATAGATAACCGGCATGCTGATAGCTCCCCAACTGATAACGAATGCGTTTGTCTGGCTGGATGTGAGGAGGGCGACAAGCACGCCAAGTGTCATCGCTGTGACAATATACAGGGCAGAGATGAGAAAGATGGCAAGATAGGACCCTCTGACAGGTATTCCTGTAACAATGATGCCTACGGCCAATGTGATGCAGCCGACTAACAGTCCAAGGATGGAGTATGGTATCGACTTGCCTAAATAAAAGGTGCTGATGCCGACGGGAGACAGGGTGACGGAGTCAATTGTTCCGTTCTCTTTCTCGCGCACCAGCGAAGAGGAAGTTAAAATCATCACGACAATTAAAATGACAAGAGCAATAA
>JAGHVK010000066.1 GCA_018064345.1 Candidatus Cacconaster merdequi | reverse complement strand
TCTCCATTGGCGGTATAAGTGTAGGAACCGTTCTTCGCAAAGAGGATAGCATCGCCGCCACTGGTGGTGAAATGCCATACTCCCGCAGTGTTCGGGTCATCATTCTTGACTTCAACATAGAAGTCTTCGTATTCAGCAGCCTTTGGCTGACTTACAGTCAGATGCTTTGTAATCTCCTCTGATGTGAGGGGCTTGCCTGCATTGGTGACATACTTGTCACGCAGGCTCTGGTCCTCGATAGGAGAGCAAGCGAACATTCCGCCCAAAGCAACGACAAATGCAATAGTCTTGATTGTATTTTTCATGATCATTAGCTAATTAAATTGCGTTCCAGCCCTTGAAAGCTGCGTTAGGACTATCCCAACCTGGATTCTGTGTAAGCTGGCCTTCTGACTTGTCAATTTCGTCCTGAGGGATTGGCCAGTAGCCCTGGGTCTCCTTCAGACGGGCAGCATAATCGTAGTAAGGCATATCAACGACCTTAGCCTCGTTCACAATCTTGAATCCGTTCTTCTTGTTCAACATCTGACCTGCATATTCAAGTGACGGACCTGACCAACGGAGAAGGTCGTACCAGCGCTGGCTTTCGAAGCAGAGCTCATAACGACGCTCATTCTGGAGAGCTTCCAATGAGTAAGAAGCGATTGGATCCAAGCCTGAACGTTCACGCACGAGGTTGATACCTGTGACATCCTGCTTAAGCTCTGACTGCATGAGGAGAACGTCGGCGAAACGGATAAGGATGACGTCGGTGGCATTGGTGTAGCAGAAGTGATCCCTTGTTGTGAGACCAGGATAGAGTACAGGCATGAATGTCTGATTCCACTTGCCTGCTTCATCATTCCAGCATCCTACAACGATGAGCTTCTTCTGGTAGTAACCTGTTTGCTCATAGTAAATTGAAGCAACTGAATAGCCGGCCTCATTCGGATCCATTCTCTTGTCGATAAGGACTTCACCATTAGGGAATCCATCCGGATGCCTGATTTCTGTTGCCCATACTGAACCGGTGAGACGAGGGTCCTTCTTGCCTTGAGCAGATTCCCAGGCAAGCCAGTCTTCAACCATATTAGGAGCTACAGGGCCCTGACCCCAACCTTCAGAGAAAGGATAAGAGTACTGGACGGTAGCTTCGCTGTATGTACGGCTTCCCTTAGGAGGAGTGAAGAATGCAGCGAGAGTGTTTGAGAAGCACTCAGTTGCGCCGCTGATGGCGGTAAGATTGTGCTTTTCAGCGAAAACAGTTTCGATACATCCGTTTCCTGCCCACTTGAGTTCGTTCTCTACGGCATACTTGTAGGTGACACCGATTTTGTTCTTGTTAAGGATTTCAGCAGAATATGGCCAGAGATTGCGCTGGTCACTGATCAGTGCGTGGCCTGAGTTCGCTATGCAATCATCTATGTCAGTGATGACCATAGACTTTGTGACTGGAGCTGAACCTTCAACTGTCTTGCCTTCCTCATCTGTCATTGCAGGGAGTTCGGTCTTGTCGTAACGGCCTGTGTAGAACAGGAAGATACGAGCCTGGAGAGCCTGAGCCGCAGCCTTGGTTGCGTGACCCTCAAGAGGATGTCCTGCAGGATAGATTGCGTTTGGCAAAGTATTGATAGCCTCTCTGATTTCGTGGGCGATGACACCATATACGCGATCGATGCTTGCGCGCTTTGCGTTCACACCATCATTTGTAAGGTGAATAGGAACTTCACCGAATGAGAGAGCCAGTTCCCAATATGCATATCCACGAAGGAAGTGGGTCTCGGCAATCAGCCTCTTCTGGAGTTCCTTATCCTTGAAACCATCCCAGGAACTGAGGATTTCAAGAGTGGCGTTGGCCTTGTTTATCATAGTATAAAGGCGCCTCCACATAGGCTGGAAATCATTGGTACTTGAGCTGTACTTCATAAGGCTGTGTGCGATGTTCGCATTGGCAGGGACGTTGCCGCCGAGGCATTCGTCAGATGCGAGCTGTGCAAGGTACAGCTGTGTGCTGGTCTCAGGAGAGACGTAGAGCATGCTTCCATAGATGGAAGTCACCAGTTGTTCGGCTTCCGCCTCACTGCTTGGGAAACCGGCAGAACTCTGCCTGTCAAGAGGTTCAGTGGTGAGGAATTTCTCACAAGAAGCGACAGAGCAAAGTGCAACTACTGCTACTATTGTATAAAGAATCTTTTTCATATCCATTCCTCAATTAAAATTTAATACTGAGACCAATGAGGATATTACGTGTGCTTGGATAGTAGCCAAGGTCAATGCCCTGTGCCCAACTGTCGTTTGCACCATAACCGATTTCAGGATCCATTCCTGAGTACTTGGTAAATGTGTAGAGGTTCTGCGCACTTACGTAAACTCTGAGGGTCTGGAGAGGGAAGTTCTTGAATGCCTTGGCGATATTATATCCGAGAGTGATGTTCTGGATCTTGAAGTAGTCGCCGTTTTCAAGATAGATGTCAGAAACCTTGTTCCAGTTGTTACCTGAGAATGAAAGGCGAGGATATCTGTTGGATGTACCTGCACCGCACCATCTCTGAAGAATCTGGTCTGAGAAGTTTCCTGAAGCACCGTCGATGACACTGCGGTAGCAGGTGAAGATCTGCTGGCCGAATGCACCGTAGCCGGTAAGAGCAAAGTCGATGCCCTTCCATTCGAGATTGAGTGAAAGACCCATTGTGAAGTCAGGGTGAGGGTCACCGATCATAGTACGGTCGCCTTCGTCAATGACTCCGTTCTTGTCCTTATCCACGAAGATGAGGTCACCTGGGCGTGTGCTTTCGCCAAAGAGCTTTGCTCCCTTGTAATTGGCGATTTCCTCTTCTGTCTGGAATACGCCGGCAGTCTCATATCCGAAGAAATAACCGATAGGCATACCTACTTCAGCGCGATAGATTTCGTCGCATCCGTGCCAGAGAATACCATCGTCTCCTCCGCCCGGTCCGTGGATGATACCATCAGCATTTGCGATACGGGTGATGCGGTTCTTGTTGAATGCACCGTTTACGCTTACACCATAGTTGAAGTCACCGACATTGTCGTTCCAACGGAGAGCAAGCTCGAGACCGGAGTTGACAACGTCACCACCGTTCACTGCAGGAGCGTCTGCACCGTAGTGGTCAAGGATAGGTGCTGTTACAAGCCAGTCCTTGGTAGCCTTGCGATACCAGTCGAATTCAAAGGCGAGACGGCTTCTGAGGAACCTTGCATCGATACCGAGGTCAATCTGTTCAGATGTCTCCCAGGTAAGGTCAGGATTGGTGATCTTGTAAGAGTATGTACCTGTTGCATTTGCACCCATATTGCCGAAAGGATAACCGTTTCCGTCGAGGTTGCCGGTCTTGAGAAGGTTGAGGTATTCGAACGCATTTACGTTGCAGTTACCGTTCTGACCCCAGGAAGCGCGGAGCTTCAAGAAATCGACGCTACCTCTGAGAGATTCCATCCAAGGCTCGTTTGATATTACCCAACCAGCAGATACTGAAGGGAATATACCCCATCTGTGACCTTCTGCGAAGTTAGATGAACCATCGGCACGTACTGTAACGGAAGCCATATATTTCTCTTTCCAGTTCCAGTTGCCCCTTACGAAGAATGAAGCGAGCCTTCCATCAGTGTTGTGAGAACCCTTGATGTCATTGGCATTGGTGGTAAGAGATGTACAGTTGCTCAGATAAGCGTGCTCGAGATCGTTGAAGATGAAATCGTTCTTTGTACCGCTTATTGATGTGCCGTTACCCCAGCTTTCGATTGAAGCACCGCCGAGTACCTCGATATGGTGTTCCTTGACATCGAATGCATAGCTGGCTGTGTTATCCCAAGTGAAGCGGTTGTACATGCTTGCACTCTGAGAAACAGTATTCACGGTGTGCTTTGTGATACGACCAATCTCATAGATAGGAGAATGAGAGTGACCTGCGCTTGCACCCATCATATAACCGAACTGGCTCTTGAAATGGAGATTCTTGATAGGCTGGAAATCAACGTATGCACTTGCCTGGAGGTAGTGGCTCTGGCTTTCGTTCTCATTGCTCAATGCAAGTTTTTCCAGAGGGTTCACATCGTCTGCGTTGGCAACGTCCCAGTCATACTTGTCCTCATACTGCTGCTGAAGGCTGTAGAATGAGCCGTCATCGTTGTATGCAGGAAGGAAAGGAGAGTGAAGGATACCGTCACGGATGTTGTTTGAGTATTTGTCTCCTGTTCCGAAGTATCCGTGTGATTTTCCGAACCTGTAGTTGAGGGTCTCACCTATAGTGAGGACCTTGAGGTCGTTCTTCTTCAAGGCAACATATTCGTTGTTTACACGGAAGTTCATCTTCCTGCTTCCCGGAATCATATCAGGAACACCCATTGTAGCGTCCTGTGACATATATGTGAAACCGAGGGAGTAGGTGTTGCGTTCAGTTCCACCGGCAACGGTTACGGAATGACTCTGGATAGGGGCGTTCTTGTTGAGCATCTCCTTGATCCAGTTGGTTCCCTGCCATCCGCTCTTGACCTTGTTATAAGCCTTTTCACCGAGGAGAAGAGGCCAGTTCCAAGGGTCGAGACCGTCCATTGCACGCTGCTCATCCTGAATTGACATCATTTCCTGAGCGGTGAGGACTGTAGGAATCTTGTAAAGGTTCTGGAAGCCATAGTATCCGTCGTAAGTAACATAGCTCTGTCCTTCCTTACCCTTCTTGGTGGTGACGAGGATTACACCGTTGGCTGCACGGGCTCCGTAGATTGCTGCAGAAGCGGCATCCTTGAGAACGTCGATGCTTTCGATGTCTGAAGGGTTGAGTGCGCTGAGGCTACCGTTTGCGACACCGTCGATGACGTAGAGAGGCTCAGCATCACCGGTAGTACCGAGACCACGGATATTTACCTTGAAGCCTGCATCAAGATAACCTGAGTTCTGAGTAATCTGAACACCAGGAGACTGAGCCTGGAGAGCTCCGATTACACTTGTGGTGTTGAGTTTGGAGATATCTTCTCCCTTGACCTGAACGGTGGATCCGGTGACGAGTTTCTTCTTCTGTACACCGTAACCGACAACGACAACGTCATCGAGCCATTCACTGTCTTCCGAGAGAATGACATCAACGGTCTCACCCTTTACTTCGACCTGCTGGGTAGCATAGCCGACGGCTGAGATTTCCAATACCGCACCTTGCTTTACACGAATCTTGAAAGATCCGTCAGCAGCGGCTACGGTTCCGTTGGTAGTCCCTTTCTCCAATACAGAAGCACCGATTACAGGCAGACCGTCAGCTGAAGAGATGACGGTGCCTTTCACATCGATTGTCTGAGCGGCAGCCTGCTGCGGAGTAGCGAGCAGGAGCGCTGCAACAACCATAAAGAGCCCTGCGAATTTCGCGGACATCTTCTTGATGTTTGTTTTCTGTCTCATTGAAAAATGGTTTAATAAATTAGAATTTTGGTTAAAAAGACTTTATATCGAATCTTCTATTTAGGGGTATATTAAGGACAAAGATACAAATTTGCCGGAATATCTCAAGATATGGCAATCTACTTTTTAAGATACTTCATGAATCCCTTTGCCATCACCATAAATCCGAGGTCAGTGCGGTGTGCTCCGTCAACGGTGCACTCACTGTCGCCTGACAGATCTTTCTCAGGGATGTAAATCAGGTTCTTGTATCCCTCCTTGCGGAGTTTCCGGTAAAGTTCCTTCCAGTAGGCGTTCTTCTCGATTGTATCGCCTTTTGTCTTGAGGTCAGCGAAGCCATATTTGTAATCCACATTCTCCACCATGAAAATAGGGACATCCGGATGCTCCTTGGCAAGATAGGTCATGAAGAAATAGGCGCTGTCCTTCAGTATCTGTGTAGTGCAGTTTGGAAGGCAGTCGATTACATACTGGTCAGCATCGATACGTGACAAGGTCTCTGCGAGAGCCTTGTCCATACGGGCGTTGCCGCTGAAACCGAGGTTGATGCACTCCTGATTCCTTGCACGGCTGATGATGGAGGTATATACCATTCCCGGACGGGTGGCGCATCCGCCCTGCGTGATGCTTGTGCCGTAGAACACTATAGGTTTCTCGGAGCCTCTGTTGAGAATCGTGCTGTGAGGCTTTTCAATGACAGCTGAAGAATCCACGCCAATCTCAACTTTTGTAACTCCGTCGTAAAGAGGAAGATATGCCATATAGTCGTGCATCTTGCCCTCCATGTTGCGGAGAAATACATTGCGGGATTCCTTGCCGTTAGGCTGAGCCGTACCTATGAACACCCACTGATTCTCTTCAGTAAGGATGTAGAGGTCGATACCGCAGACTCCAGTCTTCGCCATATGGTTCATTCCGAAGTTGTTGAGAAGAGTCCACTGCGCTCCGATGCATTTGCTGTCAGTCGAGAAGCGCACAGCGAGTCCGGCAGAGTTCAGGCCGAGGTCCCAGACTTCCTTGCGGGTCACATCCTTCATGTCGGCAGGCAGGCGTGTGTAGAAATCTTCGGTGTTGTCGAACCCCTGGTTGATGACCATAAGTTCCTTGGCATCAACATACTTGAGTTCAGTAGCCTTCTGAGCGAAAGTAACGAGCGGCAGAAGGGCCAGGATAAGAGTAAGTGTCTTTTTCATATCGTCTTAAAATTACATTGTTATATGTCAATCCATTCTATTTCAATCCCCTTGCGTTCCATCCCCCGGAACCAGGTCATCTGGCGCTTGGCGAACTGGTGAATCGCAGTCCTGAGCCGCTGAACCATAGTATCATAATCCATCTCTCCGGTGAGATAGAGCGTAACGAACTTGTATTCAAGCCCGTAATATATGAGATCCTCAGGCTTGATGCCACACTCGAGCAATCTCTGCACCTCATCAATCATCCCCTCTTCGAGCCTTGATGAGAGCCTTGCATCGATCCTTGCATTGCGTACCTCCTTCGAAACATTGATTCCCAAGTACTTTGTCTTCTTGGGAAGATACGAAGTGCGCTGCACCGGGTGATTCTCTTCATATATGGCTATCTCCAGTGCGCGTATCAGACGCTGACGGGTATCGTAGTCGGTCTTGTTGTGAGGTTTGCGGATAGCCTCATAGCGGGATATGAGCTCTTCTGTCGGCAACTTAGAAAGGCTCTCCCTCAGAGCCTGGTCGGCCGGAACGTCAGGAAGATAGTACCCGCAGGTGGCGGCTTCAATGTAAAGGCCCGAGCCTCCGCAGAGAATCGCTCTTTTTCCACGACCGGTGACATCCCGGAAAGCCTCCTCGAAATCTTTCTGATACTGGTAAATATTGTATTTGGTACCTGCATCCACTATGTCTATCAGATGGTAAGGCACATCACCGTAATCGGAAAGGTCCTTCCCTGTACCTATATCCATCCCTCGATATACCTGACGGGAATCCGCAGAGAGAATCTCACCCCCAATCTCCCGTGCAAGGCTTACGGCATAGCGGGTCTTCCCGCAGGCCGTAGGTCCGAGAATGCATATCAGCTGACAGTCATCGTACATAGTCCATCAACCTATCTTTTCAAAATGATACCCGAGAAGATGCAGTTCCATCGAAGCTCCTATCCTGTAAAGCACCTGCACAGCTCTTGCAAAAGCATAATATGCGCGGGGACTCTGAGGCTCAATATTCTCGTGACGCAGGAAACCAAGTGCAGATATGGCACAGCTGCCCAGACACTCGGAAATTTTCTTTGCCTGTTCGCTCTGAAGCCCGTAACCGAGAATCTCGGCAATCACTCTTTCGTCAAGGTCATCAAAACCCCGCCTGCCCTTGAAGTCGGAATATCGCACGGCCTGGAACGCCTTGAAATCTATGTCCCACAACTTTGCCACGCCCATCCCCATATAGCCTGCCCAGGCAAGCGACACTTCCGGATAGTTCTGAAATTCCCTTACGGCATCGGGGAAATAGTCTTTCGCCAGATCCTCGGGGAACTTCATATCGATGTCATCGTTCTCGAGCAGTCTTTCACCTGCAAACCCGAAAGATCTGCAGAGTTTGTAAAGCTCTTTTTCGAGCCTTTCTGAAAATTCAACAAGATATTTCTCGTCTTCCATATCTTTCTTTATTCAGGTATCTCTATCTCCTTGAAATTGCGCTGCCTGCGCTCCCAGCGTTCTCGCGCAAGCTGCTGCATGTCAACAGCTTCGTCACTTTCATCGATTATTTCGAGCCCGAAGATTGTCTCAATTATATCCTCAAGAGTGATTATCCCCTGGAAGGCTCCGTATTCATCGATGACCAATCCTATCTGCTCCTTTTTGGCGAGAAGCTCGTCCCATATCTCACTGATGGATTTCTCTTCATTGAAGAAAGTTATCGGACGCTTTATATCGGAGAGCACCATACTGAACTTGTCGTCGGCAAGAGCCCCGAGGGCATCGCTCCTCAGTATGTAGCCTGTGATATATTCCGGGGATTCGCTGTAAACAGGGATACGGGAATGATGCCCGAACGACCTGTCTTTATAGAACTCCTTGAGAGTCATCCGTTCTGACGCAACGGCCGCCACCACTCGCGGAGTCATCACGTCAAAAGCCTTCACATTGTCAAGTTTGATGACGTTCTGTATGATCTTGTTCTCGTCTTCGTCTATCACGCCCTCTTCCTCACCCACGTTGGCCATTGCGGAGACCTCTTCACGGCTCACTTCCGGAAGGTCATCATCTTTTCTGGAAAGATGCTTGCTGAGCCACTCGATAACTATCACAAGCGGGTACATCATCACTATCAGCACACTTATCGTGCGGGTGGTGAATCCCATCAGCGATTTCCAGTAAGACGTCCCGATGGTTTTCGGGATTATCTCCGAGAAGACCAGTATCAGTACGGTGGTTATTGCAGATACGAGAGCAAACCATTCGTTTCCGAAAATCTCGTTGGCCTGCCTTCCCACTCCAGCAGCCCCCACAGTATTGGCTATGGTATTGAGAGCCAGGATGGCAGCTATCGGACGTTCGATATTCTCCTTGTAACGGCGGAACGTCTTTGCGTACTTGAATCCTTCATCCTCCTTCATCGTTATGAAGGACAGAGGCGTGGACATAAGGACGGACTCCAGTATGGAGCACACGAACGATATGCACATCGCTCCGAGAAGAAATATCAGAAGAGCCGTCATTTCGAAACAGATTCTTTCTTGCGTGCGGATTTAGGTGGCGGGCAGTAGTTTGTCCTGACAGGTTTAGTGCGTTCGGACGGTTCTTTCCTGACAATGCTCCTGACAATGAACCAGACTCCGGCAACAATGAACGGAATGCTCAGCAACTGTCCCATATTCAAGACCATATTCTCTTCAAAACCCTCCTGCGGCTCCTTTATGAACTCGATGAGGAACCTCATTCCGAAGCACCCTATGAAGAACACACCAAGGAACCATCCCTTGTGAACCTTGTCAATCCTCTTGAAATACGTCCAGAGCAGGATGAGACCCAGGACAAGATAAGTGAGAGCTTCGTATATCTGGGTCGGGTGTTTCGGCAAAGTCTCCCCGCGAAGTGCAAAGATGAATCCCCACGGAAGGTCGGTAACGTCACCGTATATCTCTGAGTTGAAGAGGTTGCCGAGGCGGATGAAGCATCCTGCGAAAGCAACGGCTATCACAAGCCTGTCAAGCAGCCAGAGCATATCGAAATTCCATTTCCTGCCGTATTTGGCAGTATACCACCAGACCGCAAGCAGCACTCCTATTGCGCCACCGTGTGAGGCGAGGCCGCCTTTCCACGGTTGGAATATCTCAGTCCAGTGTTCTGCAGTCAGGAAGTAGGAAGACTCATAAAATAGGCAGTGGCCGAGCCTCGCTCCCACTATCGTGCCTATCAGCAAAGCGTAGAGCAGTGGTTCGAGGAGCTTCTCGTCCAGACCTGCACGCTTGTAGAACTTTATGAACAGCCAGTATCCCAAAGGGAATCCGGCTATGAAGAGCAGGGAGTAATAGCGCAGGGCTACCGGTCCTATCTTGCAGATTATAGGATCCACATTCCATACAACTGAAAGGAAATCAAGCATATCGTCTATATCTTACTATCTTCTCAATCTTGAAAAAACGCTCAGAGGCAGCTGTTTGCCGAAACGGTCCCTGAGGGCCAGCTCTCCATATTCAAGGCTCTTGAACCTTTCGCCGAAAGCGCTTCTGACAAGAGTGTCGGCAAGAAGGGCGGAGTAACCGTTGGAATAGAGGTTGAGCACAAGGAAACTCTTTTCCGGAGCAAGTATCGCCGCACACTGCTGCAGGAGTTCGAACAGGCATTCGTCAAGTTTCCACTTCTCTCCGTCAGGGCCGTGGCCGTATGCCGGAGGGTCGAGGATGATTCCCTGATACAGGTTGCCTCTTTTCGCCTCGCGCCTTGCGAACTTCATAGCATCCTCAATCACCCATCGTATGTTGTCCATACCGCTGAGTTCCATATTCCCTCTCGCCCAGGTCACAACCTGCTTTACGGAATCGAGGTGAGTGACTTCGGCTCCGGCCTTGCGTGCCGAGAGCGATGCCGCACCTGTATATGCAAAGAGATTCAGCACCTTAGGCTGCTGACCCTGAGATTTGAGGTCAAGCACAGTACTGCGGATGAAATCCCAGTTCGGTGCCTGCTCAGGGAAAACTCCCACGTGTTTGAATGAAGTGAGCCCGAGACGGAGACGGAACCCGGCTGAAGGATATGCGACGGTCCACTGTTCCTGCATCCTGTGAAGCATCGTCCACGAACCGCTCTCCTCCTTGCCCGCCTTCCCGAATCCGGCTCCCGGCTTGAATTCAGTATGCGCCATACGATGCCACTCTTCATCAGCCATTGACTTGTGCCACAAAGCCTTAGGCTCCGGCCTGATCATCACGTAAGGCCCGAACCTCTCAAGTTTGGAGAAGTCGCCCGAATCAATCAGTTCATAATCTTTCCACTCGGTGGACGGATGCTCTATAATCATAACTTGCAAAGATAATGTTTTTTACAATTATCCTCATTCTCCACGCAACTATTGCAGCAATAATTTTCCTCCTGCCTTCAGAACCTGATTTGAACGCAGTACTACGGTCCCACATTATGACAAAACCACGCAGCCCCTTTGCATCGGAACTGCGTGGTTTGCGGTTATGTCGGTTTGAAAGGGTTCAGATATTATTTCACGTCTGTCATAAGGAGGACACCAAAGCCGTTACTGATCATCTTGCATTTTCAATACATACTCAAGTGGTAAAATGAGTTTCCAAAGTACAACCCTCTGGAAGCACCTACAGCGAATACTGGCTTGGAAGGTCTCCGGTTGCAGAAGGGGACCTTCCAAACTCACCTCACGCAGAAGCCCCTCAAACGCACTTCCGCTTGGAAAGCCCTTTCACAGATCCATCCGTCTGCACAAAAGGGAAAAATCGCCTTGAATTACTTTGATTGATTTCAATTCTTTTGATATTCAGAAAGAGAATCCTATCTTTACAGAACGGTGGTATGTATACCATCTTGTCAAGTGTTAATATATGTCATACACAGTTTCCGACATAAAAGCCATAGTTGACGGGCAGAGGAAGTTCTTCCGCACGGGAGCAACCCTCGATGTAAAATGGCGTTTGAATCAGTTGCGCAGACTCCGCGATGCCGTCATCGCCCACGAAAATGAGTTCGAAGAGGCCCTGCACAGGGATTTGGGACGGAGCGCCATTGAAGGCTATCTTTGCGACATAGGCCCGGTCATCGTGGAAATCAACGAGATGCTTCGGGGCCTTCGTCGATGGGCCCGCCCGGAAAAGCATTTCAGCGGCCTGATGTGTTTTCCCAGCCTGATAACCAAAGTCTACAAAATGCCATACGGGGTCACTCTTGTAATCAGCCCTTTCAATTTCCCGATATTGCTGACATTGGGAGTGGTTGCGGCAAGCATCTGTGGAGGCAATACCGTTGTGATAAAAGCCAGCGCCAAATCGAGCAGATGCACGGAGGTTATGAAGAAATTCGTCGCAGAGATTTTTCCTCCGCAATATGTAACCTTGATAGATGGCGGACACGACGTTGCCGATATGTGTCTCGAACAACGTTGGGACAAGATTTTCTATACCGGTTCGCCAAAGGTGGGCAGGCACGTCCTGTCAAAGGCAGCTGAGAACCTGACGCCTGTCACACTGGAACTCGGAGGCGAGACGGGGAACTGGTGCATCGTCCGCAAAGATGCCGATATCAAGGATGCAGCACGAAAGATTGCATTTTTCAAACTATGCAACGCCGGCCAGATATGTATCAACATCAATCAAGTCGCAGTCGCACAGGAGATAGCAGATGACTTCATTGAAGCTCTCAAAGAAGAATTCGTCAGACAGATCGGCAAAAATGCGCAGGATAACCCAGAATATCCGAAACTCATTACGGCTCAGGCGTATGAGAAATGCGCTTCTATGGCCGATGAATATCGCAGTCGTATAGTCTTCGGAGGCGAGGGGAACGCTTCCGCATTACGCTATGCGCCAACCGTCATCTATCCCGTCGGTGCCAATGAGGATATTGTCCGGAAAGAGCTGTTCTGCCCTTTGCTCCCGGTGGTCCCGTTCAAGGACAAGGATATCGATGAAATACTGGACATCATCGAAGACCGGGAACATCCTCTCGCTCTTTACCTGTTCACCAAAAATATAAGATGGGCCGAAAAAGTGATGAGTTCACTTCAGTACGGCGGTGGCTGCATCAACGAAGTCTGCGTGCACCTGATGGTCAAGGGCGTGCCTTTCGGAGGCGTAGGCCATTCCGGAATGGGAGCATATCACGGAGTATGGGGATTCCGGGAATTCACACACGCATCAACCGTTCTGAAAGGAAGCACACGGATGAATCTTTCTCTTCGTGAGCATCCATATAAAGACAGGAAGATTCTGCCGCTGCTTCGCCTCCTGGAAAGATAACAGACTGATTTTCAATAGTCGCGGGAAGCATCGCGACGCATATCTTTCTCCTTGATGGACTCGCGTTTGTCAAATTCGCGTTTGCCTCGCGCAAGAGCGATATTGAGTTTTGCGTATCCGTTTTCTGAAATGAATATCTTCGTGGCCACAATCGTAAGCCCCTTCTCCTTGACAGAGCGCTGCAATTTTCGAAGTTCACGCTTGGTAAGCAGAAGTTTCCGGTCACGTTTGGGGTCCTGGCGGCTGAAAGCCGAACCCCACCAGTACTCAGCCACATTCATATTCTTGACGAACAGTTCACCGCCCACGAAATAGCAGTAGGCATCCACAAGCGAAGCTTTCCCTTCCCTTATGGATTTTATCTCAGTCCCCGTAAGAACAATTCCTGCAGTGAAATGTTCGAGAAATTCATACTCGAATCCCGCTTTCTTGTTCTTTATCTCGATATGTGGCTTTTTCGTATCTTTCATAATTCACATCACTTACTGGCACTCTATCGAAGCCTGATGGATTATCTTGTACAATTCCTGTACCGCTTTCCCGTCAAGGCCGCGGCTCACTGCGCCTTCGGAAATCCGCTTGACGACCTCTTCCCAACGTCTCTGCTGATAAACGGTCATATTGCCCGCCTTCTTGCACTGTCCTATCTTCCTTGAAACATCCATCCGCTGTGCAAGCAGGTCAAGAAGATTGTCATCAATCATATTGATTGTCTCACGCAGGCGGGATATCTCTTCTGAAACCGAGTCTGAAGCATCTTTGACAACCAGTCTGGAAAGGATTCCGGAGAGTTCCTGAGGCGTAACCTGCTGGGAAGCATCGCTCAAGGCGCTTTGAGGAGATATGTGGCTTTCTATGAAGAGCCCTGCAAAGCCCAAATCCAAAGCCCTTTGCGACAGTTCCTGAATATATGCCCCGTTACCTGCAATATGACTCGGGTCGCAATACATCTTCAAGCCGGGCAGACGCTGCTGCACGTCAAGAGGGACCTGCCACTTGGGATAATTGCGGTATTTGCTCTTCTCGTAGAAAGAAAAACCCCTGTGGATTGCCCGGACATCTTTCACCCCGGCGGAGGCAAGCCTCTCGACAGCCCCTATCCAGAGCTCGGCATCGGGATTCGTAGGATTCTTCACGAAGACGGGGATATCCGTTCCTCCAAGGGCATCTGCCAGGGCCTGCATCGCAAAAGGGTCAGCCGTGGTCCTCGCTCCTATCCAGAGCATATCCACCCCTGCTTTGAGGGCCGCTTCAACGTGAAGAGGGCTCCCCACCTCAACCATAACCTTCAGACCAAGTTCATCCTGTACCCTTTTCAGCCACGGCAGACCCTTTTCCCCTACTCCCTCAAAGTTGCCGGGGCGGGTGCGCGGCTTCCATAACCCTGCACGGAATGCGCTGATGCACATATTCTTCGGCAGGATTGCAACACGAAGTGCAGAGGCGGTGGCAAAAACCTGCTCTTCGCTCTCTGCACTACAAGGGCCGGAAATGACTTCTATCAAGGTCAGACGGTCATTATCTCTTTCTCCTTGGCCGCGAGCACCTCATCGACCTTCTTTGAGAAAGAGTCAGTGTGTTTCTGTACTGAATCTTCGCTGTCTTTTTCAGAATCCTCAGGAAGACCTTCCTTCTGAAGTTTCTTGAGAGCTTCGATTGCATCACGGCGGGCATTGCGTACACTCACCTTGGCGGTCTCGCCAGCTGTACGGGCCTTCTTCACGAGTTCCTTGCGGCGCTCCTCGGTAAGGGCAGGCACGTTAATGCGGATGGTTTCGCCGTTGTTCTGAGGCGTGAAGCCCAGATTGGCATCCATAATCGCCTTTTCAATCTTCGGGATGAGATTCTTCTCCCAAGGCTGGATCAGCATTGTCTTTGCATCAGGAGTGGTGATGCTTGATACCTGTGGCAGCGGAGTAGGATTGCCATAATAATCTACCATCACACCATTGAAAACTGAAGGATTGGCCTTTCCTGCACGGTAAGTCTTCAGTTCCTCTTCAAGGTGGGTAACAGCGTTCTGCATCTTCTCCTTTGCAGCATCGACGGTGGCTTTTGCTTTCTCTAACATATCTTATTATTTTATCTGTTGCTGACTACTGTGCCTGTCGGGATTCCGTCCACGAGCTTTTCAAGGGACCCTTCCTCATTGATATTGAATACGATAACAGGCATATCGTTTTCCTTGCAAAGAGTGAACGCAGTCATATCCATCACGTGCAGTTCATCCTGAAGGGCCTTGTCAAACGTCAGTGTCTCATACTTTTTGGCCGAAGGATTCTTTGCAGGGTCGCAGTCGTACACTCCATCCACCTTGGTGCCCTTGAGCAGTGCGTCACAGCGAAGTTCACAGGCCCTGAGTGCAGCACCGGAATCGGTAGTGAAGAAAGGATTGCCCGTCCCTCCGGAAAGGAGGGCGATGCCTCCGTTCTCCATATATTCGAGAACCTCGTCACGCATATAATACTTGGCCATCGGGCGCATAGGAGTGGACGTGAAGACCTCCGCCTTCACTCCGTGCCCCTTGAGGCACAGCGACATCCCGATACTGTTGATGGTGGTTGCAAGCATTCCCATCTGATCTCCGCGGACACGGTCGAAGCCTTTTGAAGCACCGCTCAGACCCCTGAAGATGTTGCCTCCTCCGATGACCATCGCTATCTGCACACCTTTCCTGGCCACTGCGGCAATCTGAGCCGCAAAACAGTCCATCACCTTCTCGTCAAGCCCTGTACCGTCAGCTCCGCCCATCGCCTCTCCGCTGAGTTTCAACAATATTCTTTTGTATTCCATTGTATCTGCGAATTTTGATTATCAAACAAAAGTAACCATTTATTATGATTTTCACAACATCACACCCGGAAACAGTGCCTAATTCAAAACAGTTTCTTATATTTGCAGACAATTTTACGTCATTGAAATACAAACAATCAAAACTATGGCAAACATATTCACATCTTCCATCGGAAAGAAACTGATAATGAGCATTACCGGTTTGTTCCTAATCCTGTTCCTGATCCTGCACATGAGTTTGAACCTGACATCCGTGTTCGATGCCAGCGGTGAAACTTTCCAGGCAGTCTGCGACTTCATGGCTCTCCCTATCGTGGGAATAATGGTTCCAATCCTCGCAGCCGGCTTCGTGATTCACATCATCTATGCTTTCATCCTCACCATCAGCAACAAGAAGGCACGCGGAACACAGAGATACGCAGTTCCGAACAAGGCTGCCACTGACAGCTGGTCAGCACGCAACATGTTCATCCTTGGCCTGATAGTGCTTTTGGGAATCGCTCTTCACCTCACTGATTTCTGGGCAAAGATGCAGCTCGCCGACTGGGCAGGAGGGGAAGTGGCAAATCCTAACGACCTGATGGCCGCCACATTCGGAAGCCTTTACGTTACCATCCTCTACGTAGTATGGTTCGCTGCACTTTGGTTCCACCTCACCCACGGTTTCTGGAGCGCATTCCAAACCATCGGATGGAACAATGAAAAGTGGTTCAACCGCTGGAAATGGATTGCAAATATCTTCGTGACAATCATTATGTTCGGCTTCGCTGTCACAGCCATCGTAGCACACTGCCGCGTTGCAGGTTACTGCTGCTGTTGCTAATACGCAAGCAAACGGCTGACAATCCAGTCAGAGACGAACAGCCTTTCTGGAGGGATTTTCAGGAGATTGCCGCAAAGGACTATATCACCGGCCTTGGAGAGACGCTCCAGGGCCGGTCTCATTTCTGTGAGATATCGTTCCGGAACGAGGGACAGGTCCAGTCCTTCGGCAGTTCTCAGAGAAAGCATAACCGTCTCCTCCAGAATCTCTTCGTCGGTAAGCAATTCAAAACCGGGCTTCTCTCCCGCAATGTAACGGTCAATGTCCGAGACGTTCCAGCGCCGGGTTCTCAAGCCGTCGAAAGAGTGTGCCGCAGCCCCCACGCCAAGATATGGTGTCCTCTTCCAGTATCCGCTGTTATGAAGAGAACGGCAGCCTTCAAGAGCATAGTTGGATATTTCATACTGCTCGTAGCCTTCTGCCGTCAGGATAGCCTGAAGGATGCCGTACTGCCTGAAGCAGGCCTCTTCCGAAGATGAAGCATAGCGGCCCGTCATCTGGTAGCAGGAGATATGGTCAGGTCTGAGGGCCATTGCACGGTTGATCGTTGCTTTCCAATCTTCATCCGACAAACCATCAAAACCGAAAATCAGATCAATGGAAAGGGCTGCTCCGGGGGCTTCTGCACGCAACGTCCTGAAGGCTTCCTCCGCCTGCCGGGCGGTATGCCTGCGCTTCATCCATTTCAGATGACGGTCATCGAATGACTGAACTCCCATGCTGATACGGTTCACCCCCATTGACAGCCAGCGGGCTGTCTTCCCGGCAGTCACGTCATCAGGATTCACCTCTATCGTAAATTCATCGAACCTTCCGACCGAGAATGTCTCACGGGCTGACTGTGCTACAAGTTCGAGGTCCTCGACCGGGAACAGAGAAGGCGTCCCTCCCCCGAAATAGAGTGTGGAGGGAGAGACGCTTCTGAAAAAATCTCTGTTTGCGGATATTTCCGCAACCAATGCTTCTGTATATCCGGTCTTGTCCTTCCTTACGCGGGAGTAGAAATCACAGTAGATGCACCTCGCGCTGCAAAAAGGGAAATGGACGTATATGCCGGCCATCAGGGCTGTTATTTGAGCAGAAGGTCAGCTGAGCCGAGTTTTGCCTCGTCAGTGTAGATATCCACTGAATAAACGCCCTTTACAAAACCCTGAGGGTTTGCGAAATAGATGCATATTTCAACCTCGTCGCCCTGGTAATCGACCTCACGGGAGGCTGAATAAATCATCTGTTCGCCCTCGCAGGTGAAGATGTTCTGACTGTCGGTGGCGAGAAGTATTCCGTCAGGGCCCTTGACACGGATATAAACCGTACGGAAGCCCTTCTCGGCAATTGAATTTTCGATAAGGCTTATACAAGCCTTCAACTTCTGCACACGGCTGCTGCGGTCGGTGGCCTTGTTTGAAGAGTTGATGGCAGAAAGGACTGCCCCGCGTCCCTTGACGACGGCGCCAGCACTCGCACGCTTCGAAAGTTCGTCGGTGTGTGTGCGGAGGTTCTCGTATTGCTGACGGCTCTCCTGTGCCGCCTTGCGGGCTTCGGAAGCCTCTGCACGCAGTTCGGTATTGAGCGTATTCAGTGAGTCGAGCTGATGGATGTAGCTCTTCATTATAGAGCGGAGTGTTCCGAGCTCCTTCTCATACTGACGGATCTTGGCCCTGTTGGTTGCCTCAGTCTTCTGAAGGCGTTCTATGAGCTGCCCCACTTTCTCTTTCTCCACAGTGAGGGAGTCATTGAGTTCGGAGTTCTCCGTGCTCAGGCTCTCGTAATCGCTCTGCAGGGCAACCAGTTCCTCGGTAAGATTTTCCTTTTCAATGTTGAGCTCCCTGACAAGTGCGTTCTTCGTGAGCCATACGTATGCCAGCACGCCTATCAGCAGGGCTGCTATCACTCCAAGCACAATGGTGGCAGCTTTCATTCCTCCGCCGCCATTGTTTCCTGAGTTACCGTAATTCCTGTTATTCCCTTTGGCCGGATGTTCCTTCTCGAACTCCAGCATTTCGTCATCAAATTCGTACATATTCTGTTCTTTTTATGAAATCCCTTTATCAGTCACTCTCAAGTCTTTCTTGAAACCTGTTCATATTTGCAAAAATAAGCATAAATTTGCGATATTAAAAAGAGGTTCAACAATGAAATACTTTATCCGCGCTCTCAAATCAATTCTCTATTTTGCAGTAATATTCACCCTCATCGTTTCAGTGCTGTTCATCTTCTCAAGCCAGAAGAAAGCAGGGCTCTCCTTTACGGACATGTTCGAGGAAGGCTCTTTCCCTAAACTTCTCTGCTTCTTCGCTGTGTTCGGTGCAGTCTATCCGGCTGTGTCTTTCTTCAAGCGCAAGATATACATCAACAAGGATTATGCCGAGTACCGCACTCTTATTGAAGAGGCTATGAGCGACTTGGGCTACAAGGTAGAAAAAGCCGAGGAGGGTGTTGTCACCTTCCGTCAGGAAAAAATGGTCCAGCGCCTCCTCCGTCTCTTCTTTGAAGACCGCATAACAATGGACATATCCGGAAATCCTATCGTCATCGAAGGCTACAGGAAAGATGTGATGCGCGTGCAGAGCATCCTCTCTTTCAAGATTCAAAAAGCGGACGGTCCTCAGGAGGATCAGGAATAATGACGCAGGACAGGGTCTGGACCGGCAACTATCTGAAAATATGGATCGGGAATTTCCTGATCTATTTTTCATTCATGCTCATCGTACCTCTTCTTCCGTTGTATCTGAACGAAACTTTCGGAGCAGACAAGGAAACCATAGGCTTCGCGCTCGCCGGCTATACCGTGATGGCGCTCGCCATCAGACCTTTCAGCGGCTATCTCGTGGACAGCTATCCAAGGAAGGCCGTTCTTATGGTCTGCTACTTCCTCTTCGCAGCACTCTTCGGAGGATATCTGATAGCCGGCTCCCTGACTATGTTCACCATATTCCGCACGCTCCACGGAGCGCCTTTCGGAGCTACTACCGTAGCGGCCAACACAGTGGCTATAGATGTCCTCTCTCCTGGGTGCAGAGCCGAAGGCATCGGATATTACGGCCTGAGCAACAACCTTGCGAATGTGCTTGGACCTGTGGCGGCAATATATGTCCTTCAGGCGTTTGACGGCAATTTCAAGGCCCTGCTGTGGCTGTCGCTTGTCATTTCCTTCATCGGCCTCGTGGTGGACAGCACCATCAAACTTCCAAGGAGAGACTTCGTGCCTGAGAAGAAGGTACTGTCCCTCGACAGATTCTTTCTTCTGAAAGGCTGGCCGGAAGCAATATCGATGGCCTGTTTTGCCTTCTCTTACGGAGTGATTTCCACTTATGTCGCAATTTACGGGAAAGAGGAGCTCGGAATGGAGGAAGGTACCGGACTGTTCTTCACATTCCTTGCAATCGGCCTGATACTCTCCCGCCTTACCGGAGCAAAAGGTCTGAAGCACAACCGCGTCTCTCACAACGCCTCGGTCGGCATCTGCATATCGCTGTGCGGATATTGCCTGTTCGCAGCGCTCCATAATCCCATAGGATACTATCTTGCTCCGTTTGTCATCGGACTGGGCAACGGGCACATGTACCCGGCACTGCAGACGATGTTCATCAATCTTGCAGAGCACAACAAGAGAGGCACGGCCAACTCCTCCACCCTCACTGCGTGGGATGCCGGGGTAGGTCTCGGAATCCTTGCCGGAGGACTGGCGGCAGAACGAGTAGGCTACCATTGCGCTTTCTGGGTGGCATTCGCAATAAACGCTGCGGGAGTAGCCCATTATTTCCTCCAGACGAGGTCCCATTTCGAAAGGAACAAGTTGAGATAGTCCGGCCCGGAACAAAAAAAGATGGCTTGCGGGCCATCTTTTATCTGTCGGAAAGGCAGCGGATTATATGATTTCCACTACCGGAGCGTCAGGAGCGTTCTTTGCCACTGATGCAATACCGTTGTCGCGGGTTTTTTCAGAAGCGTACATCTGGCTCTGGCCGATTACCTGACCGTTGGTAGCCTTGAGCACGAAATAGGACTTGCCGTTGGCAGCGGTCTTCTTTTCGAAACGCTTCTCTTCAATTGCATTTTTCTTAACAGATTCCACACCGTTGAGGCAGGCGGCCTTGGTTGTGTAACCCTCGCTGCTGAGGATTACCTGTCCGTTGGTGGCTTTCAGATTGAACTGGAACTCGCCGTTCTTGCGAACTGATACTTCAAATTTTCCCATAGTAGTTTATAATGTTGTGATATAATGGACTTTCTCTCTGACAAAGTTAAGTAAATTATTCACCAACTACCAAAAGAAAAATAAAGAACCTGCATTGAAACTGTCTGATTTTTTGCTCTTTTCTAAACAGATTCCTACTCTTTGAACATATCGGCCGCAATTGACAGCTCCCGGTAGAAATCTTCTCCGAAGGCATCTACAAGAGGTTTCTCAAGGAACTGATATACCCGCACGCCTTCACGGCGTCCCTTTTCAAAAGCCCCACGGCAGATATCCCATCTGTGAAGGTTCAATGCAGTCAGGCCATTCGACAGAACTGAAGCCCTGATTGGATAGAGACGGCACGACAATGGCTTGATGAACCTGCATCCGCCCGCACAGTGGCAACGTTCTATGGCACAGAAGCAGCTCCCGTTTTCAAAGCGTGTGTAGGCACATTCTTCACTGTTGCCCAGTAGAGGGGTGACAATGTCACCATCTGAGTCAATCTCGAAGAAGCCTGTTTCAGATATCTTCGACTGTCCCTGGGAACTCATCCACCGGCTTATCTCGGGGTAGGCCGCTTCAATCTGCTCTGACTCCTCTTCCGTCATCGGAGCCCCGCTTTCGCCGATTATGCAGCAGGCGCCTTTGCACTCTTCATAGTTGCAGGAAAAACATTCCGTTATGATTTCAGAGGAGACCAGTATGTCCCCTATCTGAATAATGGGAGAGATATTCATTTTCACGTCCTCGGGCCAATTCGTTCTCAGTTTTTTGCAAATTTAAACATAAGTTCATAAATTTGGCAGGATGTTTGAAAAACTATCCTGCAAAACAGAAACAACAACAAATTTATACGAAATGAAAAAATTTTTCTTAGCGCTCACCGTTGCAGTATGCTCTCTTGGCATCTGCTCCGCACAGGATCTTGAAAAGACAACCGAAATGTTCAACAATGCCGCGACTCTTCTCAACTCGGGGAACAAGTCTGAGGCCGCAAATGCATTCGAGCAGGCTCTCAATGCTGCCGAAGCTCTCGGTGAAGAAGGAAAAGATATCGCAGACCAGTGCAAGAGCATCCTCCCTGACATTCTCATTTCTTTGGGCAAGGAACTTGTGAACGACAAGAACATAGACGAAGCAGTAAAGAGTTTCAGCAAAGCAGCTGATCTTGCCGGAAAATTCGGCAATACAGAAGTTGCAGAAGAAGCAAAAGCCCTCATCCCTCAGGTCATGCTGTCAAATGTGGGATCTCTTCTGAACGAAAAGAATTTCGAAGGAGCAATCGAAGCCTGCAAGAAACTCATTGCAATCGACCCTGCAAACGGAACTGCATATCTGCGTATGGGTATGGCACAGGCCGCTGCCGGCAAAATCAATGATGCAACCGCTTCTTATCTGACAGCTATTGAAAACGGGGAGAAAGAAGCAGCCTCAAAGCAGCTTTCCACCCTCTACCTCAAGAAAGCCGCTGCCTGCCAGAAGGCAAAGGATCTCAAAGGCGCGCTTGAAAATGCTCAGAAGTCTGTCGAATTCCTTGACAACGCAACAGCACAGAAGGTTATCGGTATCAGCGCATCAGGCCTTAAGCAGTACAAGACTGCCGTTGAAGGCTTCGAGGCTTACCTTGCCTTGAGCCCTAACGCAAAGGACAAGGCCCAGATCATCTACCAGCTCGGTGATGCTCTCATCAAGGCCGGTGACAATGCAAAGGCTTGCGGTTACTTCAAGCAGATTGCACAGGATGCAAAATGGGGAGAAGCCGCCCGCTATCAAATCACAACCCTCAAATGCAATTAGCATTAGAGCTGCTTGCTCCTGCAAGAGACCTTACCGTCGGCACCGCGGCTATTGATTGCGGTGCCGATGCTGTATATATAGCCGGACCCTCGTTCGGCGCCCGCGTTGCTGCAGCCAATCCTGTCAGCGACATAGAGATTCTGTGCCGGCACGCCCATCTTTATGGAGCAAGAGTATATGCCACCCTCAACACCCTGTTGGAAGAAGAGGAGATGGCAGAGGCGGAAAAGCTCGTATGGGAGTATTACGAAGCCGGGGTGGATGCAGTCATCGTACAGGATATGAGGCTGCTCTCCCTGAACCTTCCACCAATCGAGCTGCACGCTTCGACCCAATGTGTCATCAGAACACCGGAAAGGGCCGTCGAACTGGAACGCTGCGGATTCAAGAGGATTATTCTTGAAAGGCAGCTCTCCCTTGACAGGATAAGGGAAATACGGCAGGCAACCAGTTGCGAAATTGAATTCTTCGTACACGGAGCCCTTTGCGTATGCTACAGCGGTCAATGCTATCTGAGTGAGCAGATTACCGGTAGAAGTGCCAACCGGGGATGCTGCGCACAGCCTTGCCGCTCGAAGTACGACCTGCTCGATGGCGAAGGCAATGTCCTGCTCAAGGACAAGCCTGTTCTCTCTCTGAAGGATTACCGCCTTGACAACCGCATAAAAGAGCTGGTGGAGTGCGGTGTATCTTCCTTCAAGATAGAGGGCCGTCTGAAGAACGCCTCATACGTCAAGAATGTCGTACGCCACTACCGGAACGTCATAGACCGTTTCATCGAAGCAAACCCTCTATACCGCAAAGCCTCTTTCGGAACGGTTGAGGGAGGGTTCGTACCGAATCCTGACGCTACATTCAACAGAGGTTACACGAGTTGTTGGATAGACGGGGAACGAGGCAGGTGGAACAGCGGAGAGGCAGCGAAAGCCCTCGGTGAATATGTAGGAAGAGTCATATCGGCAAAGGGTGGGAAAATCCGCACGGATATGGCTGAAGGTGTGGAGATTGCAAACGGTGACGGACTCTCTTTCGTGTCGAATGGAGACCAGGTGGAAGGAATGAGGGTGGAGGTGGCTGACGGGAACATTCTTTCCGTAAAGGATTCCTCCGGCCTTGAAAAAGGGACGGAACTGTTCCGCAGCCTCAACATCAGGTTTGAACACGAACTCGAGAAGAATATGCCCCAAAGGGTCATTCCCGCTGAAGTATCCTGCGTCAGCCGGAATGGCAGGACAACCATTGAAGCCAGGGCCGCTACGGGAGCGGAAGCCAGGATATCTTTTACAGAGGATGCTCCACCAGCCCAAAAGCCTGAACTTGCTACTGCAACCTTGCTCTCCCAACTTGGGAAGAGAGCAGGCGAGTATTCGTTCACCGTTACAAAAGTCGATTGCGACACAGTATATTTCCATACTGTTTCACAAATCAATGCCTGGAGGAGGGAACTCGCTGACATTCTGAAGAAAGAGAGCATAAGAAAGCCTGAAGGGAGTAAATGGGCTGTTGACAAGGCTCACATCCCGGGAAATGTTCCTCCTCTTGAAGGAGAGCTGATGAGGACAAAGTATTGTGTTCGCTGGGAACTGGGCCTCTGCCCGAAACAGGGAAAGTGCGGCAGGGCGGCAGATTTGTACCTGCTCAACAACAACAGGAAATTAGTGCTTCACTTCGATTGCAAAAAATGTGAAATGACCGTAACTTTGTAGCAGATGCTGTTTAGTGAAACGATAGGGAACGATGTCTTGAAAAAGTCTCTGATTCAGATGGTTCAAAGCAACCGTCTGAGTCATGCCATTCTTTTCTGCGAAGAGAACGGAGGAGGGGCGTTCGCACTTGCGAGTGCATTGGCGCAATATGTAAACTGCCGCGACCGGAAAGAGACAGACTCCTGCGGCGTCTGCTCTTCCTGCCACAAATATGGCAAGCTCATTCATCCGGACCTTCATTTCGCATTTCCGGTGAGCACCGGCAAGGATTTGTCGGACAGTGAGAAAAAGGCCCCGATATCCGACTACTTCCTCAGGCAGTTCAGAGAGCTTGCAGTCTCAAATCCCTATTTCACGGAACAGGACCTCTACGAGGCCATCGGAATAGAAGCGAAGAACAGCAACATCAGCGTAAACGAGTCAAAACGCATATTCGACAAGCTTTCACTCAGGGCAGCGGAAGGAACTTACAAAGTGATGATCATCTTCCTGCCTGAGAAGATGAACGCTGATGCTGCCAACAAGCTGCTGAAGATAATCGAGGAGCCTCCTGTCCGGACACTCTTCCTGCTCATATCGCACAACCCGGAGCGGATTCTCAAGACTATCCGTTCAAGATGCCAGAGAATCGATTTGAAGCCTCTCTCCACACAGGAGCGTATTTCGGCAGGAGCGGTTCAGGATAATCCTCTTATGAGGGAGAAAATCACCGCCATTCTGGACGCGAGCCTGAGAAGGTCGATTGCAGACATCTTCCCTCTTTGGGAGGACCTCGCCGAAGCCGGCAGGGAACAGCAGAAGGAGTTCTGCCTGTATGCAGAATCATTCCTCAGGAAGATATTCCTCGCCTCCTGCGGAATGGAAACACTTGCAGAGCCTGTGGAAGAGGAGAGAGCCCTCATCAATGAATTTGCAGGACGGATCAGGAAAGATTCCTACGAGATGGTCCTGAAGGCCTTTGACAAGGTTCTTTCGGACATAGGCAGCAACGTTAATTCGAAACTGGTCTTCTGCGATTTATGTAATTACTTATTATTAACTTTGTAGCCTGGTTATGGATACGATTGATAAAAAATACGATTGTTCCCGCGGTTGTGAAGTGGACCGCTTCCCGAACGGGGAACTCAAGATAAGCTACAAGAGCGGCTGCTGCAAGCTGCATTCCTTCGACTGGATGGAAGGAATCTCGCAGGAGCAGTACAAGGATATGTTCGAAGTGCGCTTCAAGAACACTCACAAAGGCATATACCGCAACGAATCGGGGCAACTCCTGAAGAAGGGTGATATTGTCGTGGTGGAGGCGGCTAACGGACACGATATCGGAATCATCACACTGGAAGGGCCGGTGGTTATGCGGCAGATGGTGCACAAGCACATAGACCCTAAAACCTACGAATTCAGAAAAATCTACCGCAAGGCCAAGATTCTTGACATAGAGCGCTGGCAGGAAGCTATCGCCCGTGAGCATCAGACTATGATCCGCGCACGGCAGCTGGCAGCCCGCCTCGGTCTGAACATGAAGATTGGCGATGTAGAGTTCCAGGGCGACGGCACAAAAGCCATCTTCTACTACATAGCAGATGAAAGAGTCGATTTCAGACAGCTCATCAAGGATTTTGCCGAAGAGTTCCACATCCGAATTGAAATGAAACAAATCGGTGCAAGGCAGGAAGCAGGGCTCATAGGAGGAATAGGCGTGTGTGGAAGGACTTTGTGCTGTTCAAGGTATATGACTGATTTCCAGTCAATCACAACACAGGCGGCAAGATGCCAGGATTTGTCCCTCAACCCTCAGAAACTTGCAGGTCAGTGCAGCAAGCTCAAATGCTGCATCAACTATGAAGCTTCCGTATATCTCGATGCAGCAAAGTCGATTCCTGACCTTCGCGGGCCTATCGAACTCGCAGACGGACCGGCATATCTGATGAAGACCGACACTTTGCGCGGCCTGATGTACTTCTCCTACGAACAGGGAAGTATGGCAAAACTTCACATCCTTACCGCACAGCAAGTCAAGGATATCATCGCAGCCAACCGCAAAGGGGTTAAGCCTGAGTCAATACAGGGCGGCAACAACGACAAGGATGCCGAAACCGGCTTTGTCAGCGCCGTAGGGGACGAGAGCATCTCGCGCTTCGACAGCAGAGGAAAGAAAAACGGCAACCATCACAAACATAGCGGCAAAGGCGACCGCCGGGCGAACCGCAGCGGTGGAAAAAAGTCTGAAAAAGGCGGCGACAAGAAGAATGAAAGGCCGCAATAGCCATATCTTTCTTGCAGCACTTCTTATGTTGAGTCTCTCTTCCTGCACTAAACCGGCGGAGAGTTTCAGTCTGGTCATGTCCGAAGATGCCACGGACAGAATCTACACCTTCCCTGTCCATCTTACCGACACCACAAAAGTCTACAGCACCGGCATAGCAGCAAGAATTGACTGTAACAGCGAGCTGAAGAACAACAAATCAGTGATTTACGAAATTACAGTCAAATCGCCAAGGGGCGACATCAGCAAGGAGCTTGTCACATTTCCTCTTGAAAAAGCGGACAACATCAGCATCTACAGAAGAGGAGGGTCAGTGGTTGATGCCCTGTGGCCATATCGCGACAATATCCGCATTTGCGGCAGCGAAACAGGAGAGTGGACCGTCCAGATACAACCTGTCGGCAAAGCCGCAGGAAAAGCTACTTTGGGAATGGGATTTCATTATAAAGAATCAGATGGGGAAAGATAAACTTCGCAAATTCAAGGAGAACGAAACCTTCTCCTGCCTTGTCCAGCCGCGTACTGACGAGGTCCTCGGATGCGACCACAGGCTGAAGGGGCACTGGAAGGAGGAAATGTTTCACAACGGCAATCCAATCGTTCTCGAACTGGGCTGCGGCAAGGGGGAATACACCGTTGCTCTGGCAGAACGGTTCCCGGAGAAGAATTTCATAGGCATAGACATCAAGGGCGCGAGACTTTGGAAAGGTGCAAAGTATGCTACTGTCCACAATATGGGAAACGTTGCTTTTCTCAGGACACGGGTGGAATTCATCGAATCGCTTTTCGCCTGCAATGAAATTTCCGAAATATGGATAACTTTTGCCGACCCTCAGGAAAAGAAGCCCAAGAAACGCCTCACTCACCCGTTGTTCCTCAACAGGTACCGTAACATCCTTGAAGGAAACGGAGTTGTCCACCTTAAGACGGACAGCCGTCTTCTTCACCATTTCACACTCGAGACAGCCCTTCAGAACGGACTCAGCGTAATTGAGCACAACGAAGACATATATGGCAGCGGCCGCGCTGACGAGCTGCTCTCCATCAAGACCTTCTACGAGGCCAACTTCCTTGCCCAGGGAATACCGATCACTTATATGGCATTCCGTATAGACAACAAAAAACCACTCTTTGAGCCAGAGTGGAATCAGGAGCCGTACGAGCAGCAATACAGGACTTTAACGCGTTCTGACAGCCATGTGGCCAGCGAGCTCGACAAGATATGACTTAGCCTTTGACTCAGAGAGTATATCTATCGATTCAATTCCGGCACTTATCTCTGTCTCAAGACGCTTTCTGGCATATTCCACTCCACCGTACCGGTTTACCAGATCCACTGCTTCCCTGCAGAATCCTTTGTCATCATCCGGATTCTCACCGATTCTTCTGATTCTCGCAAGTAGCTTGCCTGCCTCCTTCTGCGAAGTGTTACGCAGATATCCGAACAGAGGAAGCGTCACTTTTTTCTCAAGTATGTCCTGGCCTGAAGGCTTTCCTATGTTCAACTGTGGGGAATAATCCATAATGTCGTCCATAATCTGGAAAGCTGTACCTATGTGACGGGCATATTCCCTCATAGCCTCAATCTCACCGTCATTCGCATTGACGCAATATGCCGGACTCAGGATTGCGGTTTCGAACAGGGACGCAGTCTTGCAGTATATTATCTTGAAATAGTCTTCTTCTGTAGTATCGAGCTTTTCAGCCTTCTCCAACTGAATCATCTCACCCTCAGCCAACATTTCGAGTGAAGATGAAAAACTCAGTATGACCCGCTGGTCACAATATCCGACAATCGTCTCTATGGCCCTTGAGAGCCAGAAATCCCCGACAAGTACAGATGTTGTGGGCGAATACAGTGCGCGGATAGTCGGAGAGCCACGTCTGATTGAACTATCGTCCGCCACGTCATCGTGAAGGAGAGTGGCGGTATGCAACATCTCAACAGCGGCAGCGCACCTTATGACATTTTCATTGCAGAAACCACGGAGCGCCCTTGCTGTCAGTAAAGTAAATATAGGACGCAACTGTTTTCCGGTACGCTCAGACAGATATCCGTTCACCTTGTCAAGGATACGGATATCTGTCGAAAGCCTGTCAGAAAACATCTTCCGGTACAATTTCCAGGATTGCCCGAGATATTTCTGTATGTCTGAATACACGGCTATGAATTAGAATTTCAAGGCAATGGACAGCTCCAACCCACCTGTTGCACTTTTGAGATGGGTGATATTCTGCTTATACTCACTGAAATCCAATACATTGCCAAAATTCCACGAATATTTGGCGGTTACCTGGAACCTTGCTATATCGATACCGGCGCCCAACCCGAAACCATATTCAAGCTTATTGACAGTGTCATTGATGAAATCATCGATAGGCTTGAGCGTTGTCGTTGAATTTGAACTGCTGACGGATACCTTGTTCGACAGATTGAGACCCACATACGGTGAAATGAATATGAAAGGCCTGGCTACAAGAAGGTCAATTCCATACTGGATGTTTACCGGCACTTCGATGTAGGACATCTTCCATTTCATATTGTCGGAAAGAGAGGAACCTTTCACATTATACAGGAGTTCCGGTTGGAAAGAGAATCCCATAATGCTGCCAGTCTGATACCCGATACCGGCATGCCAACCTGTATACGACTTGAAATTCAAATCCCTGAGCATGGAATAGGCTTCCTTCAACCCCGCAGAAGAAGAGTTGGAATAGGTAAGACCTCCCTTGATAAAGACGCCTTCCGCAGAAACCGTCTCCGCGCTCAACAAGAAAGCGAGCGCAGCAAAAGCAATCAGAAGTTTCTTCATAATATCAGTTTCAAATCAAAGAATTTATTTTGTTTTCAAGCTCTGCCTGTGATACAGCACCTGCTATTCTGTCTATCATCTTGCCATCCCTGATAAAGAGAATAGCCGGAATGTTCCTTATTCCGAACTTGATAGGGAGCTCCTCGCTCTCATCCACATTGCATTTGACGATGTCCGCCTTCCCCGCGTACTTTTCAGCAAGAGCATCCACAATCGGTGAAATCATACGGCAGGGACCACACCACGGAGCCCAGAAATCAATTACCACGAGTTTGTCTGACCCCGTTACAATCTGATCGAAATTTGAATCTGTTACAGCCTGTGCCATAATTATCGTTTTTTTAGTTGAATTGTTGTCTCATGACCTGTTCCGAAACGGCCATTTCAAAACAGGTCCTAAAGTTACTCAATATTTTTTGATATCAAACAGTGCGCTCGACATTCCAGACGAAAGCGCGGACGCCGATAGCCTTGTTGCGACTGTCCAACTTCTTGACTGTCAGCAACAATTCGTCTACTTTATCATCATCCACGACAGTCATCACAGCTGAATTCATCTCAGGCCAGGTGTGCGTCCCACGGTGAGGGTCCCCATCCTTCGAGCCACGGCCCTGGACCTGCTCGAAAAACGAGAATCCACGGATTCCAAGTTCATCAAGCATGAACTCCACTCGTGAAGTGAAAGCCTGATTGAATACTATCATTACACTTTTCATTCTCTTTCCTCCTGTTACTGGTTATCTTCATCCGGTGAAAGCTGCATGAAGATATACTCCTTGCGGTGCTTTTCCTCCTTGTCTCTTTCGCCCTGACGGGACATTATAGCATAAACGACAGGTACGATTATCAGTGTCACGAATGTTGATACCAGAAGACCACCGATAACCACGATACCCATAGGACGCCACATTTCTGAACCGTCACCGTTGCTCAATGCCATAGGGAGCATACCGAGCAGCGTAGTGAAGGCGGTCATAAGCACAGGGCGGATACGGGACTCACCGGAAAGGACGATTGCCTCTTTCAATTCATAACCACGGTCACGCATCAAATTGATGTAATCCACGAGCACGATACCGTTCTTGACTACGATACCCACCAGCATTATGAATCCCAAAGCTCCGATCATATCAAGGGAAGTACCTGTAACCCAAAGAGCAAGGACAACGCCGGAGATGGCGAAAGGAACCGACATCATTATGATTCCAGGCTTGCTCAGTGATTCGAACTGGGACGCCATCACCACATATACAAGCATCACGATGAGAAGCAGGAGGATAATCATATTGCCGAAGGTTTCCTGCTGGTCCTCGTAGTCACCTGCAATCCTGACAACTATTCCTGTCGGAGCAGCATTCTTGTTGATGACTCTCTGTACCTGCTGTGCCATCTCTCCAAGTGATACCTGGTATGGAAGGACGGATATCCTGAGGTAACGCTGGCGGCTCTTCCTCTCGATAGTAGGAGGTGCCCAATACTCCTCGATTGAAGCGACTTCACTGAGTTTCACATTCTTGCCGGTTGCAGTCGGTATTGTGAGGTTTTCAACCTTCGTAATGGAATTACGGTCTTTCTCCATCAGGCGCACGAGAATGTCGTACTCATCACCGTCCTCCTTGAGATACCCTGCAGCCATTCCGTTCACACGGTTGCGCAGATACATCGAAACGGTCGATGAATTCAGCCCGTGTGCAGAAAGTTTCTCCTTGTCCAGCACTATTTTCAGTTCAGGGCGGTCCTTGTCACGACTGATGTGAATGTCACGCGCACCTGGAACTTCCTTCTTTATTGCATTCGTCAGTTCTTCCGCATAGATGTTGGTCTGGTCGAAATCATATCCGTACACTTCGATATCAACAGTTGAAGCGCCTCCCATACCCATTCCGGCAGACGATTGGCACTGGTATTCTATAATTTCAGGATATGTTGCAAGTTCCTTTCGGATAACTTCCGCTATTTCGTCTATCGAACGCTTGCGGGTGTTCTTCTTGCCGCAGACCACCGTCATTGAAATCTTGTTGTTTGAGGTTGATGAGAAGAGGGCGGATATTCCGGCATCATCATTCGAACCTGCCGAAGTGGATATTGTCTTAACCTCCGGAACAAGCTCATATATGCGTGATTCAAGGCTGCGCGCCGTCTTCAGTGTTTCGTCAATCCTCGTACCACGCTGGAGTTCGATGGATATATTGACTCGTCCGTTGTCACCGCTCTGCATGAAGTCAGTACCTATCTTTCCCATAGCCATCGGAAGGATACTTGCGATGAAGAAGGCGACAGCTATGGCAACTGTAGCTCTCTTATGCGACAGACACCAGCCCAGCAACCTTCCGTATGCTGAATCAATCTTGTCCAAAGTACCTACAACATATTTCTGATACCATCCTTTGTGTGCCTCGTGCTGTACAAGGTGGCCTTTCTCATCGATTGATACTTTTCTGGCCTTGAGCATCTGCGAGCAGAGCATAGGGGTAAGGGTGATGGCGACGGTAGTGGATGTGCATACCACTATGGTGACAATCCATCCGAGTTCCTTGAAGAGGATTCCGGCAAGGCCCGTGAGCATTGTGAGAGGGACGAAAACCGCTACAATCACAAGGGTTGTCGCTATGACGGATGTCCATACCTCATTTGTGGCGTAGATGGCCGCCTCCCGTGGATTGGAACCTCTTTCTATGTGGGTTGTGATATTTTCCAGCACCACAATCGCATCATCCACAACCATACCGATTGCCACAGTCAATGACGACAGGGATATGATGTTGAGGGAACTGTCCACAAACAGCAGATAGATGAACGCCACGATGAGCGATATAGGGATAGTGATGCCGATGATGAAGGTCGCCCTCCACTTTCCGAGGAAGAGCAATACCACGAGCACCACGAACACAAGGGCATAGAGGATTGATTCCTCCAAAGAGTTGATTGCACCCTTGATGTCGTCGGAAGAGTCGTAGATCAGCCCTATCTCTATGTCGGAAGGAAGAGTCTTCTCTATCTTCGCGAGTTCTTTGCGGACATCGTCGCAGACCTGGACGGTATTGGCTCCCGATTTCTTTGAAATCATCATTCGGACAGCCTCCTTGCCATTCACCTTCTCGTCGAGGGTAAGGTCCTTTATGGTATCGCGGACCGTTGCTATGTCACGGATGAATATCTTGCCCGTAGGAGTGGTCGTCACTACAAGGTCCTCTATCTCAGAACTTTCTTCAAATTCGCTGCGGACCTGGAGCTGATACTGTTCCTTCTCCATCTTGACAGTACCGCTGGAAAGATTGAGGTTGCTGCCGCTGATGGCGCTCCCCACCATTTCAAGGGAGATTCCGTAAGTGTCAAGCTTCGACTGATCGATATCCACATAGACATAACGGTCAGGTGCTCCGGAAAGAGATATGGTACCGATACCATCCACACGGTTAAGCTGGGTCACCACCTCATCGTTGAGAATCTTGTCAAGTCCGGGATAGCTCTCCTTTGCAGTCACATAATACTGCATTACAGGCATCATGCTGGTGTTGAGCTTGAAGATCATCGGAGTGGAACAACCTTCAGGAAGATTGTCCTTCATCATATCGATGTAACTTCTCACATCGTTCGTGGCCTCATCAAGGTTCGTTCCCCACTCCATTTCGAGAGTCACCACGGATACGTTATCCTTTGAGTTGGAAGTCAGTTCCTTCAAGCCATCGGCTGAGTTCAGCGCGTTTTCGACCAGTTTGGTGACGTTGGTCTCGACTTCACTTGCATTCGCTCCCGGATAGGTGGTCATAACCGTCACAAAAGGAGGGTCCATCTCCGGGAACTGGTCGATAGGCAGCCTCGAAAATGCGAAGAGGCCTATCACCACGACTGCCACGAAGATAAGCGCTGTCGTGACAGGTTTCTGTATCGCGGTCTTGTATATGCTCATTCCTAGTTCTCCTTGACTACGTTAATCCTGACTCCGTCGACAAGCTTCGCCTCGCCTTTGGTCACGACTTGAACGCCCTCGGCAAGAGAGTCGCTTATGATTTCAATGTTTTCGTCGAAACGCTGCCCGAGGGTGACGAAAAGACGCTTTGCCACACCGTTTTCATTGACATACACGTATCTTTCGTTGGATCCCGTTAGCCTCAGCACGGTCTGGTAAGGAATCACGAAGGTATCGGCCTGGCCCATCTGCATGGAGGTCTTCACATACATTCCCGGACGGAGCTTGAGAGAAGGGTTGGATATCTTCACCTTGACCTGGAAAGTATGGCTTGCAGCGTCAATTGTAGGGTAGACAATCTCAACTGTGGCAGGAAATTTCTCCTTTGGATAGATGTCTGTTGTGACATCCAGTTTCATTCCCGCCTTCACGACAGGAAAGTATGTTTCAGGAACGTTTATGAGAGCCTTCAATGTGCTTATCTGGGTAAGGACCAGAATCGGCTGGCCGCCATAAAGTTCTCCGTCCTCATAATTCTTGGCGGAAATGACTCCCGGGAACTGAGCCTTCACGAAGGTGTTCTTCTCAAGAAACTCGAAATTCTCCGATATCTGGTCATAACTGAGTTTGGTCTGGTCGTATGTCTGCTGTGAAACGGCCCCGCTCTCCCTGAGGGACTCCATACGCTGCATCTCTATTCCGAGATTTGTATATGTGAGCTTTGTGGTATTATACTGGTTCTGGTCCATCCGCACGAGCATATCGCCCTTCTTGACATTCTTACCGACTTCCACATAAATGTGTTCTATCCTTCCTGTGACCGAAGGGGCCACGTTCACTGTCTGATACCCTTGGAGGGTAGTGGAAAATTCCAGGACTCTGGAGATAGTCTCTTTCTTCAATACGGTGGTCTCGACCTGTTCCACCCTGGCTTCATCCTGTACCTCACTCTGTGCCGGTCCGCAAGCCGCAACTGCCAGAAGCGCTGATCCAATCAATATCTGTTTTACTGCTTTCATATCTATATCGTTTATTTGTTCAAAAGTTCTTCAAGTGATATCTTGCCCTCGACTATCTCAAGCAGGGACTGTACGTAACTGTTCTGAGCGTTCAGCAAGCTTGTGCCCGCATTGGTCACGTCCAAGCTGGAGGCTACGCCGTATTCATACTTTCTGGCGATGTTGTCGAACACACGCCTGGCCACGTCCACGCTCTGCTTCTGCGTACTGTACTTTTCAAGGGACGAGCGAAGATTATAGACAAGCTGCCTGTGCTGTACGTTCAAGGCCAGTTCGGTGTCCTTCATCGTATTCATCTGCTTCCTGTACGAAAGTTTTGCGTCCTTGATGGCGGAAGCCGTCTTTCCGGAAGTGAAGATAGGAATCGACAGCTGGATGCCCATCATATTCGGAGGTGTCATGTTCATTGTCATCTCATCGCTGAAATAATGCTTGTAACTGTACTGGTGGTAAATGCTCAGTACAGGTCCGTTGCTCCAGAAAGTCGAGGCAATCTGCTTCTTCGCAAGGTCAGTGCTTTTGCGGAGCAGCTGGAAATCATAATTGCGGTCTATGTCGAACTGCTCGTCCATAAGGGCGGCGGCATAGGCTATGTTGAGGATATCCTCTATCTTCTGAGTAAGCTGTATCTCAACGTCTTCTTCCACAGTGAGCTGCAACCTCAGGAAGTTGTAGGCCATCTCAAGGGACCTTTCGACGGAGTTGATGGAGGCCTTCATCGACGCCACCTGCACTTTGAGCTGGTCAGCGTCGGTCTGTTCAGCTACACCTATGTTCACCGAGTTCTGGGATATTTCAGCCAGGGACTCCATACTTTTGAGATTCTCCCGCAGAAGGGACAACGATTCTTCCGTGACAAGGATTGAATAATAGAGGGTCTCTACCTGATTGCGGATGTCCCGTTCACTTTTGCGGACATTGATGTCCGACATCTTCTTCGAAATTTCCGCCATCTGCAAGCCTGTCACCATCGCTCCGCTGAAAGCTATTGACGAAGTGACCCCGAGGGTCGAATAAGGAGGCATCGAGATTGACATTCCTCCGATATTCATCTTGTAGCCGAAATAGTTCGAATAATCGCCGCTGACCTTCACCTGCGGCAGCATTGAAGCAGCCGCCTGCCACTTGGCAGCCTGAGCCTTCTGCACATCGATGGAAGCATTGGCCAGAGTACGGTTATGCTCCACGGCGAACTCCTGCGCTTCAAAGAGCGACAGACTGAGTGTCTGCGGCGATTCCTGAGCGCTTGCCACCAATGTTCCCACCGTGGCAACGAAAACTGTTAAAATCCTTTTCATCTACCTTACTTTTATAAACCCCTGAACGAAAACGGGGGTTTACTATTACTGCAAAATCCATACCCTCCACCGACGAAATACATATTATCTGCATTTCATCGGCAATAATCCGCAGCACGCTCCACTTGACGGGTTGTTACGGAAGGAATCTGTCTTGAAATGGTTCTTACCTTGAAGAGTCCTTATCGGGTTTCAGAAGCCAGTGATATTCAGGCAATATACCGGCATATTTCTCCATTATGATGAGTTTGGCGGCCGCATATGGACGTATCTGACGTTCCACTTCGGCTGGATCGGCGTCTTCTCCGAAATACTCTTTCACGAAATAGATCCAGAAAGATGAAGCCGTCGGTTGATCCATATGAAAGACTTCCTTAAGGAACACAGGATTATCATATTGGCAGGTGAAAAGCACCATTCCCAAATCGAAAAGAGGAGACCCGTAGCAGAAATCGCCCAGATCTATGAAATAATCCTTGTCACCGGACATAATGACATTCCCGAACTGAAGGTCGCCGTGGATGGCAGTGTTTCCGTCAGGAGCATTCTCTATGACAGACAGCAGATATTCTCTCTCACTTTGAGTATAGACATCAAGGCCGGCAAGTATGTCACGGTAATATTGCTTTATTTCCGGGAACAGTCCGTCAGGCACTACAGTAGAGTGAAGTTTGCGGCACATCCTGGCAAACCTGCGGGCATATCCCTCAACCTCGGAAGGGTTGTCCCCTACCGCCCTTGAGAAAGATACCTTGTCAGGAACACGTTCCACACGCATACCGAAACGTCCGTTGCCATCCGTCACATAATCCCCTGGCTTCGGTGTAGGAATGCCTAATTCATAAACCTTCCTTGAACATTCCAATTCATAGAGAGCCGCCTGTCTGCCACTTTGGTCAGTCAGAAGTTTCAGCAATATCTTCGGATCTTTCTTGTTATTGAAACTCTGTCCGTTAGCACCTTCACCGGCATACTCGTAATCGTCAAGATTGATTTTGATAGCTTCCATATCGAATACTCTTTTCATTTGTGAGAAACGGGAGTCCACCAGGCCTCCCGTACACGTCTGCCAGCAGCGACCTGCAAGGCTTGATTTGTGCTCGGGACGGGAATCGAACCCGTACGGACCTTTCGGCCCACGGGATTTTAAGTCCCGCGTGTCTACCTATTCCACCACCTGAGCGGTCTGCGCAAAGGTATGAATAATTTGCCTGTTTTGAAATGTTTCGGATGAGAATCTGTTTATGGAATGATTAATTTCAGTATTTTTGCCACGGATTGGAAGATGTCCAGTAATTATCCGGTCCGTCAGACGGTATGGCAACAAGCAGATCTGTTTCCTTTATTTCCCTTTTTCTTGTCTTGATGTTTTCGCCGGGCCTCTGCAGGGCTCAAGTACCGGTAGAACCGTCATCATACGCTGTGACGATGATATCGCCTGCATATTTCGGCCCGTTTGCATTCCCCGTCCCTGACATTCTGGGAGGGGAAGTGAGCGACAAGCTCCGCGTTGAAGCAGGAGTCGATGATGCAATCGGCACTATCGGCGGGAAAGATGCGAAGGATTTCACGGTTGCTCCGACTTTCAAGGTGAATTTTCCCCTGTGGACCCCGAGGGCCAATCTGTCCATCTGGGGAGAGATGCACGAATTCTACAATGACTCCCCGGAGGCTCGTGCAGCACGCAGGGTCTCACCGGAATATCCTCTCAAGGACAACGATTCGGGAAGCATCTACATAAGCACGGACTTGCTGATACTGACCGAAACCGGACGCAGGCCTTCCGTTGCATTGCGCGCTGCGCTGCTGACTGCGACCGGAGATGATTATGAAAAGGCAAGGCATTATGATGCACCCGGCTATTTTTTCGACATATCTGCAGGCAAGACATTTGCCCTCGGCACTGCCGGTAACATCAGGGTCAGCGGAGCTTTCGGTTTCGTATGCTGGCAGATCGACCGGGGACGGCAGAATGACGCCTGGATGCTGGCTGCAAAAATGTCATACTCCCTCGGGTTGCTGACATTCTCAGCAGAATATGGCAGATACTGCGGTTGGGGACGGTTGGATAATGCCCGGAAGCCGGAAGCCGGAGACTGTCCCAAGGTCCTCAAGTGCCGGCTCGACCTTCATTTCGGAAGATTCAGCCCTTTTGTGGCCGCTCAATATGGCCTGCAGGATTATCCTTTTACAAGATTGAGAGCCGGGCTTTCAGTGGATTTTCCAATATTGAAATAACGGCATTTTCTTATTATTTTTGCGCTTGTTAATTAGTTTCGACAATGCTTCGTAAAATTCGTATTGTTCTCTCGGCAATTTTCTTTGCTCTGACTACTCTGCTTTTCCTCGATTTCACCGGCACGCTCCACATCTGGTTCGGATGGATGGCAAAAATCCAGGCACTCCCTGCCGTACTGGCACTTAACTTTGCCGTGGTGGCAATCCTCGCCATCATAACAGTTGTCTTCGGAAGGGTCTATTGTTCGGTTATCTGTCCTCTTGGAATCTTCCAGGACATCGTCAACCGGATAAGCAGCCGGAGGAAAGGAAAGAAAAACCGTTTCTCTTTCACCAAAGAGAGAAAATGGCTCCGTTACGGTGTGCTTGTCATCTTCGTGGCACTCCTCGTTTTCGGACTCAACTCCATAGCTATACTCATAGCCCCATACAGCGCATACGGAAGGATAGCCTCCAACCTTTTCGCACCCCTGTACGGATGGGGAAACAATCTTCTCGTCTTCATAGCCGAAAGGCTCGACAGCTACAGCTTCTACTCTACTGACGTGTATATCAAGAGCATCCCTGCCTTCATAGTGGCGGCAGTCACATTCGTGGTGATTGTCATCTTCGCCTGGAAAGGAGGCAGATCCTGGTGCAACAACATCTGCCCGGTCGGAACAGTGCTTGGTACGCTAAGCCGCTGCTCGATATTCGCACCTGTAATTGACACGGACAAATGCGTGAACTGCGGAGTATGCGGAAAGAGATGCAAGGCATCCTGCATCGACACAGCAAACCACAAGATAGACTACAGCCGTTGCGTGGTATGTATGGACTGCATCGAAAACTGTAAATCAGGAGCGATAAAATATAAATTGCGCTGCAAGAGCTGCAAAGAGAAAAAACAGTCATCGGCAGAGAGCTCCGGAACGGACAAAGGCCGTCGCAACTTCATCCTCGCCGGCGCAGCGGCACTCACGGCAGCTACGCTGAAGGCTCAGGAAGAACACGTTGACGGAGGTCTCGCTGTGATTGAGGACAAGAAAGTCCCGGACAGGGAAACTCCTCTCAAGCCTGCCGGAAGTCAGAGTCTGAGAAATTTCTCGCAACACTGCACCGCCTGCCAGCTGTGTGTGGCAGAGTGCCCGAACAAGGTTCTGCGTCCATCCACAAAGCTGGAGACCTTCATGCAGCCGGAGATGTCGTACGAAAGAGGCTATTGCCGTCCGGAATGTACGAGATGCTCTGAAGTCTGCCCTGCCGGAGCCATAAAGAGAGTGTCAAGAGAGGAGAAATCATCGATACAGATTGGACACGCAGTCGTGATTCCGGACAACTGCATAGTGAACCGTGACGGTGTCGCATGCGGAAACTGTGCCCGCCACTGCCCTGTCGGAGCCATAAAGATGGTTCCGGTATCTGAAGGCAGCCGCCTCAAGGTGCCTGCCGTAAGAGCTGAGAGATGCATAGGATGCGGAGCTTGCGAAAACCTGTGTCCTGCCCGTCCTTTCAGTGCCATATATGTTGAAGGACATCTTGTCCACAAAGAAAAATAGGAGGAGTATCAATGAAAGACAACAATATCACCCGACGCGATTTTCTGAAGACAGCCGGTATCGCCGCTGCTGCGGCAACGGTAGCCGCCTGCACATCCAAAGGCAAGGCCGGTTCAAGCCAGACGGACGGACTTGGAGAGATGACCCTCCGCAAGAACAACAAAGGTGAGGACATTGCGATTCTCGGATACGGATGTATGCGATGGCCGACCTTCCCTCCTGACGAAAACGGCCAGAAGGAGATAGACCAGGAAGCCGTGAACGCAATGGTGGACTATGCCATCGAACACGGCGTCACCTACTTCGACACAGCCCCGATATATCTTCAGGGCAAGTCCGAGGCGGCTACAGGTTTAGCCCTCAAACGCCATCCTCGTGAATCTTTCACCATTGCCACCAAGCTTTCAACCCAGAGAGGCGAACCGACCAGGGAAAGGTCCCTGAAAATGTATTATGCATCTTTCGAGAATCTTCAGGTGGACTATATCGATTATTACCTGCTTCACTCAATCGGCGGCGGTGATGACCCTATGGCCAAGCTGAAAGAGAGATTCTTCGACAACGGAGTGCTCGACTTCCTCGTGGAGGAGCGCAAGGCGGGCCACATCCGCAATCTCGGATGGTCGTTCCACGGTGACGTGAGAGTGTTCGACTATATGCTCAGCCTTCACGATCAGGGAAAATACATCTGGGACTTCGTGCAGATACAGATGAACTACATCGACTGGAAGAACGCCCATACCCGCGACGAAGAGGAGGTCAATGCCGAATATATGTACAACGAACTGGCAAAGAGAGGCATTCCTGTGGTGATAATGGAACCTCTTCTCGGTGGAGCCCTCGCACATATCAACGACCACTTCGCAGAACAGCTCCTCACCAGGGAACCTCAGAAGAGCATCGCTTCGTGGGCTTTCCGTTTCTGCGGAACCCACCCGGGAGTGATGTGTGTCCTGAGCGGAATGACCTATATGGAGAATCTGGTGGACAATGTATCGACATATTCCCCTCTCAAACCTCTCAATGAAGAGGAACTTGCAATCCTTGAGGACATAGCGCAGGAATATGTCAAATATCCGCTGATACCTTGCACGGCCTGCCAGTACTGTATGCCTTGCCCTTACGGAATCAACATCCCGGCAGTGTTCGCCCACTACAACAAATGCCTCAACGAAGGCTTCATCAATGAAGATACACAGTCCGAACAATACCGCAAGGCACGCAGGGCCTATCTCATAAGCCTTGACCGCAACGTAGAGACCATCAGACAGGCCAATCACTGCATAGGATGCGGACAGTGCATATCGTCCTGTCCTCAGCATATCGCCATACCTTCACAGATGCGACGCATTGACATCTACACCGAAAAACTGAAAAGGAACGGATAAGGAACCTGCCTTGAAATGAAGATATCAGCCAACAGCATAATAAAATACTCCTTGTCCTTCATCCTGGCCGGAGTTCTGGTCTATTTCGCTTTCCGCAGCGTCGAATGGGACTCTTTCTGGAACGGATTCCTTGAAACGAGATGGGGATATGTGGCGCTGTATATCCTCGCTTCAATCGGAGCCTTGGTTTTCAGGATGTTCCGTTGGAAGGCGCTCATCAAGCCACTGGACAGTGGCTGCCGCCTGCTTGAAGTATGGGACGCGAACAATGTCGGAAACCTTACCAACGTAGTCCTTCCCGGTTCCGGAGAAATCGTGCGGTGCGGTTATGTATCTTCCCCACGCGCAAGTTTTGAGAAGATTTTCGGAACGGTCCTGATGGAGAGAATCTGGGATATCCTTGCAATCGCTGTGCTGATTGTCAGCGTGCTGTTCCTGAACTGGAGCCGTTTCGGAGGATTCTTTATGGATAACATCTGGAATCCGTTGGTATCGGACGCCGACACTTCCCTTCTATGGATCGTGCTCGCAGGCATCACACTCATTGTAATTTTCATCTGGGCAGTATTCCATTTCAGGGAAAGGAACAGGTTCTTCGGAAAAATCGCCGGATTCACATCCGGGCTCGGCAAAGGACTGGCAAGTTTCAGGAAGATTGACAACAAACTGCTCTTCGCTCTTTACACCTGCGCCATCTGGCTGATGTACATCTTGATGACCTTCTTCATACTGAAAGCGATACCCGTTTTCAGCGAATCCTCTTTCATCGATGCCTTGTTCATTTCAGCAGTCGGAAACCTTGCATCCGTGATACCTGTCCCAGGAGGCATCGGAGCTTATCATTACCTTGTCGCACTGACACTTTCAAGCCTTTATGGGGCACAGTGGGACTCAGGTATCCTCTTTGCGACCCTGAGCCACGAACTGCACGCCATACTGATAATAATCCTCGGTGTCATTTCATACTTCCGCCTGTCTCTCAGGAAAAAGAACCAGCTTTGAAATAACAGTGTCCTATGAATGATATCCTCCAACAGCTCCATCAGATTGACAAGGATATAACTCTTGCCATAAACTCGGCTCACTGCAATATGAGCGACTTCGTATGGCAGGCTCTTTCCCACGAGGCCACCTGGGCAGTACTGTACGTCATAGTCGCCCTGTTCCTCTTCCGCAACCTCGGATGGAAGAGAGCCCTGATTTCAATTGCCGCAATCGGCCTCACAATACTGGTATGTGACCAGTTTTCAAACTTTACAAAAGATTATTTCGAAAGGCTTCGCCCTTGCTGGGACAAGGATATGGTCTCAAAGGGGCTTGTGATACTTGAAGGCAAAGGAGGTCGTTACGGCTTCTTTTCCGCACACGCCGCCAATGCCCTCGGTTTCGCAATATGCTCATCGGTAGCATTCAGAAGCGACAGGAGACGCCGGTACAGAATCTACGGAGCCCTCATAATCCTGTGGGCCGTATCGGTAGGTATGAGCCGCGTTTTCGTAGGCAAGCACTTCTTCGGTGACGTTATGACCGGACTGGTCATAGGGCTGGCAGCAGGATATGTCTTCGGAAGAGCAGCGAGGTACATTATGAAAAGGAGCGGTCTGGAACCTGTCTTGAAATGATTTTCTCTCAGACTCTGTCATTATGGATGCTGTAATTACATTTGTAGATGGGCAAGACCCTCTGTGGCAACAAGATTACCATAATACAACCGGGAAGCCGATTCTTGCGAAACGGTTCCGTGACTGGGGAACCTTGAAATACCTGCTGCGCGGGATAGAGAAGAATATGCCTTTCGTCCGGAACGTATATCTTGTCGTTGCCCGAGAAAGCCAGGTTCCGCAATGGGCCGACCGCAACCATCTGAAAGTGGTTCTCCATCAGGATATCATACCTCAAAAGTATCTTCCGGTATTCAACAGTGCCGCAATAGAGATGTTCCTGCACAGGATTCCGGGGCTCGATGACAGATATGTCTATTTTAACGATGACATCTTTCCTGTGATGCCTTGTTCGGAAGATGACTTTTATTCTGACGGCAGATTGACCACTGGATTCTCCCGCCATATCATTGCGGGGAGTCTTTTCAAAAAGCAGGTGCGGCAATCCGACAGGATTGCCCGCAAGGCAGCCGGGCTGAAACCTTCCATATTCTTTATCAGACCGCAGCATATCTGCACCCCGATGCTGAAACAAGATTGTTACAAATTATCTGAAATAGCTGCAAACGAAATAGATGCAAGCATTTCACCTCTCCGCAGGCCTTGCAATCTGAATCAGCACCTGTTCCTGAACTACAGTTTCCATTGCGGGCACGCCATATCAAGGAGAATCAGCAGGAAACATTTTTCCCTTTCTGTGGCAACTCCCGAAAAGATTGAAAGATTCCTGAATGCTCCTGACAGGAAGATTGTCTGTATCAACGATGTAGAAATGTCCACCGAAAAGTTCGAAGCTTTCCGAGGCACACTGCTCCACTGTTTCGACAAACTGTTTCCGGAAAAATCAAGGTTTGAATTATAGAACCTGTCCTGCAACGGTTCTTGGCAATCGGGCACAGTAAAGAGCCTGCTATATCAGTCTGCGAAGGTCATCCACAAGGTAGTCAGGAAGAGCCGTCTTCAGTCTGGAGGCCGGCTGGTTGCCATATGTGACACCGCAGGTATGAGCACCTGCGGCACGACCCATCTCAATGTCAAATGTAGTGTCCCCTATCACGAGTGTCTCCTCCGGCTTTGCACCTAGTCTCGCAAGGATGGCATAGACCATATCCGGAGCCGGTTTCGGACGTGCGACTGACTCCACTCCGAATATATGGTTGTCAGGGATATATTCAGAAATGCCGAGGAAATGTGAGAGTTCCCTTAGCGACCCTTCTCCCCTGGAAGAGGCTATTGCCATAGGTATTTTCCTGTCCGACAGTGCTTTCAGAGCCTCCTTCACACCTGGGAAGAGAGTAACTGTCTGCAAGGCTATATCCATAAAGAGCTCACGGTATATCACCACGGCCCGATCAGCATCCTCATCCGCCATATCCGCCCCGTCCGTGAAGTTCTGCTTCAGGGGAAGCCCTATCACGCCCTTAATCCTGGCCACATCCACTCTTTCCCGGCCCATATTTTCCAGGGTCCTTTGAAAAGTTTCAGTTATTCCTTTCTCGGTATCAGCGAGAGTTCCATCAAAATCGAAAATAATGCAAGGCATTCCGTTTTTTCTGCAAAGTTAGCAAGTTTTCCTATCTTTGCAGTCCGTATTATCTCAAAAAATCTCCAAACAGATGCTTCAAAGCCAAAGAGTTTTCGATACAGACGTCCAATTGTTCAAATACAAGGTACTCAAAGAGGTAATCCGCCGCGCCTACGACGGGAACCTCGACAACGCATACCTTGATATTCCGAAAGTGGTGAGTCCTGGCCCCAAATCCGAACTGCGGTGCTGCATCTACAAGGAAAGAGCCATCGTACAGGAAAACGTGAAGATGGCTATGGGAGGCGACAAAAGCAATCCCAACGTAGTGGAAGTGATTGACATAGCCTGTGACGAGTGTCCTATCGGAGGGATATATGTCTCACCTGCCTGCCGTGGGTGCATCTCGCACGCCTGTGCCGAGAACTGCCCGCGCGGAGCAATCAGCATAGTTGACCGCCACGCAACCGTGGACAAGGAGAAGTGCATCGAATGTGGCAAGTGTGCCAAAGCCTGCCCTTACGGGGCGATAATAGCACAGCACCGTCCCTGCATTGTCAGCTGCAAGGTGAAGGCCATCTCGATGAATTCCGAGAAGAAGGCCAAGATTGACAACGACAAATGCATCTCCTGCGGAGCGTGCATCACGCAGTGCCCTTTCGGAGCCCTCGTAGACAAGAGTTATGTAGTTGATATAGTGAATCTTATCAAAGGTTCTGAAAACAACACGAAGTACAAGGTCTATGCAGTGGTGGCTCCTTCCATAGTGAGTCAGTGCCGCTATTCAAGTGTGGAGCAGCTTGTTACAGCCATAAAGATGCTCGGATTCCATTCAGTGTTCGAGGCGGCGCTCGGAGCCGACATCACACTCTACCACGAGGCGATGGAGTGGAAGGAGAAGGGCGGAGCGATGACGACTTCCTGCTGCCCTGCATTCGTGACATACGTTGAGAAATACTTCCCTGAGATTCGTCCGATGATTTCCCACTCACCTTCTCCGATGGTTGAGACTTCATTGTTGCTCAGGAAGATGGATCCAAACTGCAAGATAGTGTTCATAGGCCCTTGCGTGGCGAAGAAAGGAGAGATCAAGCACCCTCGCACCGAGAGTTCCGTTGACAGCGTGATGTCTTTCGAAGAGTTGCAGGCCTTCGTGGATGCCCGCAGGATTGACACCACCACTCTGGAAGGGACTCCTCTTGAGAACGCATCCTTCTTCGGACGCATCTTCGCAAGAAGCGGAGGAATCTCGGCCGGACTTCAGGACTTAGCTCAGAAAAACGGCATAGAGGGAATCAAGCCTGTCGCCATGAACGGCATCGAAGAGTGCCGCAACAACCTTATGCTGCTCAAGTTAGGAAAGAGCCCGTACAACTTCTTCGAAGGAATGGCCTGCGTGGGCGGCTGCGTCAACGGACCTCTCTGCATAAACCACGGCGTCAAGAACATCGGTGACGTGGACCAGTACGGACGTCAGGCTGCAAAGGGCGACCTGATGGAATCCGTAAACCTCTGGTCAGAACATTTCGACCGCGACGACAACGGACTTAAAGATACTCATTGAAAATAATACAGGGAAAATGTTCTCTAAAGAAACTTATGTATCAAGGCGTCAGCGCCTGAAAGGAATGCTCAATGAGGGCATCCTTCTTTTCCTCGGCAACAACGAAGCACCTTGCAACTATCCTGACAACACCTATCTTTTCCGTCAGGACAGTACTTTCCTCTACTATTTCGGCATTGACAAACCGGGATTCGCGGCAGTCATAGACCTTGAAAGCGGCAAGGAGACCATCTTCGGAAACGATGTGGATATGGACGACATCATCTGGATGGGACCTCAACCGTCTGTATCCGAGCAAGCCGCTGAAGTGGGCGTTTTAGATACAGCACCTTTCTGCAAGCTTGAGAATGTGCTGAAAGAGGCTCAGGCAAAAGGTCGCAGGATACATTTCACTCCCCAGTACCGCCACGACAACACCATTTACCTGCATCAGGTGCTCGGCATCGGCTTCGGTCAGGAGAAGGAGGCCGCGAGCGAAGATCTGACAAAGGCAGTCTCCGGTATGAGGCTCATCAAGGAACCTTGTGAGATAGAGGAGATTGACAAGGCCTGCAACCTTGGATATGCGATGCATTATACCGCTATGAAGATGATGCGCCTCGGTATGAAAGAGCAGGAACTTGTAGGAGTGATGGAAGGTGTATGTCAGAGTGAGGGCTATATGTGTTCTTTCGCAACCATCCTCTCCCAACACGGAGAGACTATGCACAACCACGCCCACGAAGGCATTATCACCGATGGAAAACTGCTTCTGATTGATGCCGGAGTTGAAATCAACTCACATTACTGCTCCGACAACACCCGCACCTGGCCTTGCTCAGGCAAGTTCACCCAACAGCAGAAAGATATCTATACAATTGTCTGCACAGCCAACAACTATGCCCTTGAGAATGCCCGCCCGGGTGTGACATACAGGGATATACACCTTGGAGCCAGCAGAATAATCGTGCAGGGGCTCAAGAACCTCGGCCTGCTTCACGGTGATGTGGAGGAGATGGTCGCCGCCGGCGTACAAGGTCTCTTCATGCCTCACGGACTCGGACACAATATGGGACTCGATGTCCACGATATGGAGAATCTCGGCGAAGATACAGTAGGTTACGACCCTGACCAGAAGCGTTCTTCACAACTGGGGCTCGGTTCTCTGCGTATGGCCCGCTCCCTGAAGGCAGGCCACGTAATCACCGACGAACCGGGCATCTACTTCATCCCGGCTCTTATCCAACAGTGGAAGAAAGAGGGCCACAATGCTCAGTTCATTGATTTCAACCGCCTTGAGAGCTATTACGATTTCGGTGGAATACGTCTTGAGGACGACCTGCTCATCACTTCCGGCGGTGCTCGACTCCTCGGCTCGAAGCGTCTGCCGATTACCGCTCAGGAGGTTGAAGAAGAGATGTCACAAAGAGATTGAAACCAGTTTTGAAACTAAATATGAGACGCATCTTGCTTGCATTGGCCGCAGCCACTCTGTGCCTGACTGCCACGGCCCAGAACATAGGAAAGGCCGAACTGGAGGAAATTCGTGGAAGCTTCACCAAAGATCCGCAGACTACAGCCCTTCAGAACATAATCACGACCAACAAAGACCTTAAAACCCTTGCCACAAACCACGAAGTTCAGGGCAAGGTGGACCATTTCTTCAAGTACCGTGTGGACGTCAAGGGAATCACCAACCAGAAAAGTTCCGGACGCTGCTGGATGTTCACCTCTATGAACGTGCTGCGCCCGACCGTAATGAAGAAATATAATCTGAACGAGTTCGATTTCTCACACAACTACTGTTTTTTCTGGGATCTGTTCGAGAAGGCCAACCTCTTTCTTGAGAATGTGATTCAGACAGCGGACCGCGATATGAACGACCGTGACGTGGTGAATCTTTTCAAATCACCTGTTGCGGACGGCGGAGTATGGAATCTCTTCTACGATGTGGCCGAGAAATATGGAGTTGTTCCTCAAAGCGTAATGCCTGAAACCGAACACTCCGACAACACTTCCCAAATGGATGCTCTTCTCAATGAATATCTTCGTACCGGCGGATGGAAACTGCGTGAGGCAGCCGCATCGAACGACGGCAAGAAACTCTTGGAAACAAAGAAGATAGAGATTCTCAAAGGAGTCTACCGCATACTTGCTCTCTGTATGGGAGAGCCGCCTGCGGAATTTACCTGGAGGTACAAGGATGCCAATGGAGATATAAAGGCCATAACCACCACACCTCTTGAATTTTACAAAGGGATAGTAAGCGCTGAGTACAATCCGGAGAACTACGTGATGATCATGAACGACCCAACACGTGAGTACTACAAAGTCTATGAGATTGAGAACTACCGCAATACGTATGAAGGCGTGAACTGGGTATATCTCAACCTCCCTAACGAAGAGATCAAGCCCGCGGCCCTTGCATCCATCAAGAACAACACTCCTCTTTACGTTTCCTGCGACGTAGGCAAGCAGTTCAACAGGCAGGAGGGCATACTTGACGTGGAGAACTACGACTATGAATCCCTCTTCGGGATCAAGCTCGATATGGACAAGAAGGCGAGGATTCTCACCCGTCAGAGCGGCTCTTCTCACGCGATGACCCTGATAGGCTGCGACACTGACGAGAACGACGTACCTGTGAAATGGGAGTTCGAGAACAGCTGGGGAGCTGCCTCCGGCCACCACGGATATCTCACCTTCACCGATGAGTGGTTCAACGAGTACCTCTTCCGCATAGTCATTGAGAGACAGTATCTCAGCGAAAAGGCTGTCAAGGCCCTCAAGAGCAAGCCAGTCAAGCTCCCAGCCTGGGACTATATGTTCTGACACAAGCCCTGGAGCTATCTGATTTGCCCCAATATGGAAGCCGAAAAACGGACAATAGCCTATTTCCACGGGTTCGGGTCTTCAGGAGCCTCCGGTACGGTGGCCTCTTTGAGAAAACTGTTGCCGGAATGTGAGATTATCGCCCCGGACATCCCTCTCGACCCCGTGGACGCTCTGCCCTTCCTGCGACAGTATTGCGAAGAGAACAATCCCGACCTGATAATAGGGACATCAATGGGCGGTATGTACGCTCAGCAGATGTTCGGTTACCGGAAGATATGCGTAAATCCGGCTTTCAACATGTCCCACGCCTCCAAAGTGCTCAGGACGGGCACGCACAAGTACTTCAACCGCCGCAAGGACAACCAGAAGGAATACACCGTTACACGCGAACTGATACAGCATTTCAATATGATGGAAAGGCAGCAGTTCGCTGGTATCACCGATTTTGACCGCAAGAACACATACGGCCTCTTCGGCATTCACGACACACAGGTGAATACCTACGACCTATTCCGCAAACATTACCCCGATGCCCGCCGCTTCGACGGCGAACACCGCCTCAACGAGTCGGTCCTGACCAAAGTTGTCGTCCCTCTGATAAGGGAGATATTCGGGAAAGAATAAAAAGGTCACTCGGGTCCCATTCTTTTTGAGCAGTCCTCCTAACCTATTGTGCGAATTTTTATCTCACCTGTTCCTTCCATTCGAAGTTTTCTTTCCGGCCATCACCAGATAGTTGGACACTCCGCTGAAACGGCCGTATTTTGCCATAGCGCACTGAAAAGATTTCGGCTCGTTCAGTATCAGCTGAACGTGAAGGCCTGCAACGGCATTTACTTCATCAATCTTTGCCTCAAGTGCTGCTACAACATCTTGCGGCAGCGGCTTGTCCATGTACTGTCGTACAGAGTGGCGCGCTTGTATTGCTTCCTGTATCGTCATCTCAGAACTGCTCTATTTCCTGTTCCTTTACGAATGAATCGAAACGTGCAGTAGCATCCTTGAAATAGTACACCGCTGTATTTCCGTCGTTTTCATCGTACATACCGCGAAGTTCCGGGTAAGCATCAAGCATTGCCTTCTTTGCCTCGATTCTCTCATCTTCGACAAGAGTTCCGCTCAAACGCAGCCAGTTCCCCTGACCGTCGAAGCAGCATAGTTCTACCTTGGGGTTGGCAGCAATCTGCTTTGCCACGTCTTTCTTGTGGCCGGTCTGGATGTAAAGCTTACCTTCGAAGATATGAATGGTTCCAAAAGGACGTACACGTGGCTGATCGCCGTCTGTCGTTGCTATAAAATAAGTACTGTGGCAGTTCTGCTTGATAAAATCGAAGGTCTTTTGCATGGCTTCTATGTTTGATGATTGGTATTCTGAGTGATTTGTGGATTTTGGTGATTGAGCACAGGAGACAAGTAATGTTGCTGCGGCAAGGAATGGCAGAATAGCTTTCATAAAGACGATTATTGTACGGAACAAATTTACTCAGTTTTTCTTGATTTCAAAACAGGTTGTAAAAAATCTGCAAGCATTGAAAATCAATTACTTGCAGATTCATTCGGTACCCGGAGCCGGGGTCGAACCGGCACAGCCTCGCGGCCACTGGTGTTTGAGACCAGCGCGTCTACCGATTCCGCCATCCGGGCCAGTGCGGATGCAAAGGTATGAAAAATCTGAAAGAGTACAAGAAACCGAACGTGAAAATCTTCGATATTTCGTCCACGTGCGCAGCTTATCATATGAAAATCGTATCTTTGTAGGTTACTGATTGGAAAACATTAGAAAACAGGTCCCTTTCGTCTGAAAAATCTTGAAAAAATGAAACATCTTCTTACAACAGTGGCGGTTGTCCTATTATCACTGACATCTTTCGCCCAGAAACCTGCAATCGACCACTCGGTCTATGACAGCTGGAAATCGATAGGCGGGCTCAGAATCCAGGACGGTGGCAACTGGGCCACCTTCACTGTGTCTCCGCAAGAGGGTGATGCCGTACTTCACGTCTACAATGTCCGCAATGGGAAAGAGTATCTGGTGGAGCGGGCCTCTCAGGTGACCATCACCAAAGATGCCACAAAAGCGATTTTCCGTATTTCTCCTTCGTTCCAGCAGACGCGTCAAGCCAAGATTGACAAGAAAACCGGTGACGAGGCACCGAAGGACTCTCTCGGGGTTATGGACCTTGCTACCGGAAAAATTGAAAGATACGAAGGTCTCAAGTCGATGAAGACGGCTTCTGTCCCTGACTCATTCGTTGCCTTTCAGAAAGCATACAAAGGGAATGACACTCTTTATGTGCTTGATATCAAAACTTTCCGAGTCGATTCGATAGCTTCCGTGGAATCTTTCTCCATACCGGAAAAATGCGAGAAGATTGCCTACGTCACAAAAGTCGGTGAGAAGGACAGCACGACCATCCGGGGAGTGTTCCTCTATGACCCCGCTGCCCGTAAAAGTACAGAAGTGATGACGGGAGAGAAAAAATCTGTTTTCTCAAACCTGAATTTCAGCAAGGAAGGTGACAAACTCGTATTCTTCGCAAATCCGGACACTGTGAAGGACGCTGCAAAGAGGCAGGATATGTATCTCTACGAAGGAGAAGCGGCGAAAGTCCTTCTCAAACACGACGCTCCCGTCCTGCCGAAAGGTTGGAAAATCGGTGAGAAGAGGAAAATTGGCTTCCAGGACCACTACCTCACCTTCGGTACGATGCCCGTGCCACGCGAAAAGGATACTTCTCTCGTTGATTTCGAGCAGGCAAAACTTGATATCTGGACGTGGAACGAGGATTATATCCAGCCTGTTCAGAAAAACAACCTTGCACGCGACAAGGAGCGTACTTATCTTGCCAGGATAGGCTACGATGGAAGCGGATTCGCACAGCTCGGGGACGAACTTTTCCCTGATGTCTCTATTCCTGAGGATTATCATCAGGATTATGTATTGGAAACCTGCGACAAGCCATACCGTATAAGCACTCAGTGGGAGAGCAATACCACGGAAGACCTTTACAAGATATCTCTGAAGGATGGCAGCCGCCGGCTCCTTATGGAAGGAGCCCATTTTGAGCGGTACAGCCAGTCTCCTGACGGGAAATGGTACGTCGCCTTCAATGCAAAGGAAAGCAATTGGTATCTGTATTCACTTGATAATGACCGATTCACAAATCTGACCGCCAATCTTGGAGTCGCTTTCTATGATGAAGAGGATGACCATCCTATGTGGCCTGGCGCCAACGGGACGGTGGTATGGGCCAAGGATTCCAGATATTTCCTGATCCGCGACCGTTACGACTACTGGCAGTTCGACCCTTCAGGGGCCGCTGCTCCTGCTGTTTTCACTGAAGGGAAAGGCCGCAGCGCCAACGTTACCTACACTCTCATCCATCCGGTTTCAACAAGAGGAGAAACTGCTGCGGAGCATCTTCTCATAAAGAAGGATGAACCTGTCTATTTCATCACTTTCAACCACACCAGCAAGGAGTACGGTATTGCCAGAAAGGATATCACCAGAAAAGGTACTCACGTCCAGCAGCTCGCTGAAGGTCCTTGCTGTTACGGAGCCCCTGTCATGACCGCAGGCAAGAATCCTGTGGCACTCTTCAACAAAGGCAATTTCGAAAGTGGAAACAACCTTTGGATGACAAAGGATATGTTCAAGAGCCAGAAACAGTTGACTGACATAAACCCTCAACAGCGCGACTACAACTGGGGAACGGTAGAACTGGTGAACTGGAACGCTGCTGACGGGACTTTCGCTGAAGGTCTGCTCTTCAAGCCTGAAGACTTCGATGCTTCGAAGAAGTATCCTGTCATAATATATTTCTACGAGCGCTATTCAGATGACTTGTACCAGCCTCGCAACCCTGCTCCAAGCGCTTCGACGGTGAACATACCATATTTCGTCAGCAACGGATATATCTGTTTCATTCCTGACATACGCTACACCGACGGACATCCCGGCAAGAGCTGTATGAACTACCTGATGCCTGCCTGCGACATGTTGTGCAGCTACCCGTGGATTGACGGTGACAATATGGCTATCCAGGGACAGAGCTGGGGAGGATATCAGGTGGCATACGTCATCACTCAGACAAACCGTTTCAAGGCTGCCGGGGCAGGCGCACCAGTAAGCAATATGACAAGTGCCTACGGTGGAATCCGATGGGAGAGCGGCCGGGCACGCACTATGCAGTATGAGAGAGGACAAAGCCGTATCGGCAAGGACCTCTGGGAGGGGTTCGACCTTTACGTGGAGAACTCTCCTCTTTTCCACGTCCCTGACGTGACAACCCCTGTCCTCATTATGCACAACGACCAGGACGGAGCCGTTCCTTGGTGGCAGGGCATCGAATTCTTCAACGGTCTGCGCCGTTGCGGAAAACAAGCCTGGATGCTCCAGTACAACGATGAAGCCCATAACTTGAAGGAGCGGCGCAACCGCAAGGACCTCAGCATACGTCTGGAGCAGTTCTTCGGCCATTTCCTTAAAGGTGAGCCGATGCCTGTATGGATGTCGAGCGGAGTTCCGGCCACCCTCAAGGGTATAGACTACGGGTTTGAAAAAGATGAAAACACAACCGAATAGAATATGAAACGATTATTATTTTCAATAGCAGTAATGGCAGCAACAGCCTCTTTGTGCACAGACTGCACGGAAAAGACACCCATATCAGACAAGCCTTCGATCACCGTCGAGAACGGACATTTCACTCCTGAAATAATGCATCAGATGGGCAAGATTTCAGACATACAGGTCTCTCCGGACGGGAAAGAGATACTGTACGGCATAAGTTACACTTCTATTGAGCAGAACAGGAGCCTGCGCCATCTTTACATCATGAATGCGGACGGCTCTTCGAACAGGAAAGTTACAGATGGCGACAAGAGCCAGTCCAACGGAAGGTGGATCGGCGGGGGCAAAGGCATAGCCTACCTTGAAGATGGCCAGATATGGGTATGTCCTTCAAACGGCGGGACCCCAAGGAAGATAAGCAACGTTGAAGGCGGCATAATGGAATTCAAGTTCTCTCCTGATGAGGAATATGTGATGTTCAGTTCGGATTTCAAAGTGGCGAAAAAACCGGTTGACATTTACCCCGATCTCGACAAATCAGATGCACGCACGATAGAAGGGCTTATGTACCGCCACTGGGACCACTTTGTTGAGAGTGTTCCTCACACCTGGTTCGCCCCGTTTGACGGAAATGTTCTCGGTGAAGCTACCGACATTCTCGCCGGTGAACCTTTCGAACTTCCTGCAGAACCTTTCAGCGGCCTGGAGCAGCTCTCCTTTGCACCTCAGTCGCACCAGATAGCCTACTCTTGCCGCAAACTTACTGGAAGAGATTACGCTTTCTCCACAAATTCAGATATTTACATCTACAATATGGAGAACGGATGCGAATTCAACATGTCTGAGGGTATGATGGGATACGACACGGACCCTGTCTTCTCCCCTGACGACACGAAAGTTGCCTGGCTGAGTATGGAACGCAACGGATATGAGGCTGACAAGGTACGTATCTTCGTGGGTGAGATTGTTTCAGGCGAGCGGAAAGAACTTACCTCTTCTTTCAAGTACAATGCAAGTTCTCCGGTCTGGACACCTGAATCGGATGCCCTCTATTTCTGCTCCGAAGTGGAAGGCGTACGTGAAATATGGAAGGTTGACCTTGAAGGGAACCTGTCACGCATAACCCCGCAGCATGAATGGTATGACTTTGACACACCGGCCATTGCCGGCGACAAGCTGATAACAACCAACGCATCGCTCCTCCGCCCGTCCGAGATAGTTTCAATATCTCTGGAAGACGGCAGCTGGAAGCAGATCAGCCACGAAAACGACGATATACTTTCACAGTTGGCCGGTTGCACTGTCGAAGAGCGTTGGATTCCTACAACTGACGGGAAGAAGATGCTCACCTGGGTGGTTTATCCTCCTGATTTTGATGCTTCAAAGGTTTATCCTGCAATCGAACTGTGTCTCGGCGGCCCTCAGGGGACAATCTCACAGGGATGGTCCACAAGATGGAACTACCGTCTGATGGCATCACAGGGTTATATCGTGGTGTTGCCTAACCGCAGGGGAACAACCGCTTTCGGACAAGAGTGGTGTGAACAGATTTCCGGAGACTACTGCGGTCAGAATATGCTTGACTATCTTTCGGCTGCAGATGCAATGAAGGCAGAGCCTTATGTCGGCAAGATGGCTGCCGTGGGTGCAAGTTACGGCGGTTATTCGGTATATTATCTTGCCGGAATCCACCAGAACAGATTCTCTGCATTCATCGCCCACGCGGGAATCTTCAATCAGGAATCAATGTATATGTCCACCGAAGAGATGTGGTTCCCTGACTGGGACAACGGAGGCTGCAAGATGCCGGGAACATATATGGCCGGCTCTCCTTGGAGCGACAATCCATACGCAGTGCGCCATTACGCAAACTCCCCTCACAAACTTATCAGGAACTGGAACACTCCTATACTCATCACCCACGGCGAGAAAGACTACCGTGTTCCGGTCGAGCAGGGGATGTCAGCTTTCAATGCCGCACAGATGATGGGATGTCCTTCGAAGATGATACTTTTCCCGGAAGAGAACCACTGGATACTCAAACCGCAGAATTCTATCCATTGGAACAGGGAATTCTTCGAATGGCTTGACAGATGGTGCAAATAATATTTTTGTTATAATTATTTATAATATACAGGATATGAGTGTATTGAAAATACCTGCAGGCTACTCTGACATACTCGGGGGAAGGGAAGTCACAGAAAAGGCGATAAAGATGGTGAAGGATATGTTCCAGAAGAATCTGGCGGCACAACTTTCACTGCTTAGGGTGACGGCTCCGATGGTAGTGCTCAATGGGACAGGTTTGAACGATGACCTGAGCGGAGTCGAGAGGCCTGTGTCATTTCCTATCAAGGATATGGGTGAAGCGAAGGCAGAGGTCGTCCATTCTCTCGCAAAATGGAAAAGAGTCAAGCTTGGCAGGATGGGCACGGCAGCGGGAAGAGGAATCTACACCGATATGAACGCCTTGAGGCCTGATGAAGAGCTCGACAATATCCACTCGATATACGTGGACCAGTGGGACTGGGAGAAGGTCATCGAACAGGGAGACAGGAATCTCGGATTCCTCAGGAGCACTGTCCGCAGAATCTTCGAAGCCATCAAGGTGACGGAAAACCTTATTTTCGTAGAATACCCCCAAATAAAGCCGATTCTTCCCGAAGACATATACTTTATCACCAGCGAGGAACTTCTGCGGAAATATCCCGGTTTAACGCCCAAAGAAAGAGAAAACCGCATAGCGGAGGAGAAGCGGGCTGTCTTCATCATCGGAATCGGCGAGAGACTTTCCGACGGGCAGCCTCACGACAGCCGTGCCGCCGACTATGACGACTGGAGCCTCAACGGTGACCTCATAGTATGGAACCCTGTTCTGGAGAGTGCGTTCGAGCTCTCCTCCATGGGAATCAGAGTGGACGAGGCGTCTCTTGAATATCAATTGAAGGCAAGCGGTCAGGAGTGGAAGAAAGAGCTTATGTACCACCGTCTGCTGCTTGAAGGCAGACTGCCGCTGACCATAGGAGGAGGTATCGGCCAAAGCCGTCTCTGCATGTTCCTTCTGAGGAAAGCCCACATAGGCGAGATCCAGTCAAGCATCTGGCCGGAAGAGATGATACGGCAGTGTGAATCAGCAGGAATCCTGATTTAGAGGCTATCTTCTCAACAGCCAGAATGTTTCAGGGCCGCCGGCTTTTTCCACGGCGTGGTATCCTGTATATTCAAGTGTCCTGCCGTCGAAATAGTGATTCGCGTGCCACAATTTTGAAAATGTACCTGTAGGGGTTACCTTCACCCTGACGTAATCCTTGTACTCCCCTTCTCCGTTTCCTTTGATTTCGGCATCGAAGGTGAAGACTTTCAAGTCGGTGGGCCTGACAGAGGTGTATCTGAACTTCTTACCCTTTTCAAGCAACCGCCCGCTCACAAAGCCTATGTTCTGAACCCACGGAGTACCGTCACTCTTCACTTTCTTGTCCACAGACTTCCCCTTGAACGTGCCTTTTATCAGGAAAAAACCGTTTTCAAGTATGACGGCCACATCGGTCGAGCTGCTTCTGTCCTTCAGGCTCCACTCCATTGTGCGCAAGTCGGAGCCGATTACCTGTCTTGTGGACTGAGAGCCGTAAACAGTAGTAAGCACTGTCCCGGAACCGTCATTGACTGCATTGAAACTTGTACTGAAAGACTTGTCCCCACATCGGACATCGTATGTCAGAGTCTGCGCACTGACTGAAACAAAACTCCCTGCGGCAAAGGTAAAAACCACCGCAAGGAGTATTCTTCCGGAAAAAGCAAACAGTCTATTCATCAAAGATTTGACTTCGCCCAAGCGTATATGAGGAAGTTCTTGTCGGAATTCCAAGCCTCTTTATACAAGCGGGCAACCTCTGAAAGCCAGGCCTGCGAGCGTTGTCCGTCATCACTGTATCCTACATCAGCCGTTCCACCTGCATTGTAGTACATCTCGCGGGTGGTAGAGCAGATACGGGCATATCGGCCGGTATTCGGCTTCAACTGTGAATTGTCCTCGGCGAGGTTGATGTAGTAGTCAAGCATCTCGTCCGTAGGAGTCTTTGTAGGAGAAAGATAAGTTGAATCCGCGATATAGACCGTAACACCATCCTTGAATACATACGGTTCGTGGAATCCTTTTGTGTACATATCCTCGAAAACCACACCTTTGACCGGGAACTGAGCACCGGACTGCCAGGTTATGAACTGACGTACCTTTTCAAGATTTTCATATTCTAGGGCTCCAGTTGCATCGAACACGGCATTTACAATCCAGGTTGCAAGCTTTTCGGCTGAAGGGTTGAGAAGATATACAAGAGCTCTCTTCGGAGCCTTGAGATAGATGTCCTCACCGGTATAATACTGGTAAAGTTTCACGGGGAATCCTTCCCACCCGGGAATATCTTCCTTGATTTCTATCAGGGAATCAACCATATAGGCAGCATCCAGAGTCTGCTGGCAGCGGGCAGAGAACACCTCAAGGGAATCCTTGAGATAACGCTTTACGACAGGGTCTGCACCGGATGTCCTGCATCCTGGAAGAATTGCCGCTGCAAGGAGAGCGGCGAAGATGAACTTTTTCATACTATTTTGATTTAGATTGATCTTGGCCTTTTGACGAGGTCCTTCATAAGAAGGTCCACGAGAGTTATGGCAGTCATCGCCTCGACTACCGGAGGCACGCGGAGGGCGAAACAGGTGTCGTGACGTCCCGGGACGGATATGTCCGTCATTCTCTTGTTGATGAAATCGAAGGTCTGCTGCTTCTTTATAATGCTGGAAGTCGGCTTGACCGCCACACGGAACACTATGTCATTACCGTTTGATATTCCACCGTTGATTCCACCAGCTCCGTTCTTGGAAGTGTGTCCCTTGTCGTCGATAAAAGGATCGTTATGCTGGGAGCCTTTCATCCTTGAGGCTGCGAAACCGTCACCGAACTCGATGCCACGGATTCCCGGGATGGAGAATATGGCGTGTGAAATCATCGATTCCAGGGAATCGAAGAAAGGCTCTCCAAGTCCCGGAGTCACATTCCTGCATACACATTCGATGATGCCCCCTATTGAATCTCCTTCCTTGATTGTCTGATCGAGCAGTTCCTCTACTTTTGACCAGTCATCAGTCGGAATACCTCCCACCTCGACAAGTTTCGCCTCAACCTTGATAGGGTCCAATATCTTCTTGGCAATGACTCCGGCTCCGACAAGAGGCAGCGTCATACGTCCGGAAAAGAATCCCCCACCCATGAAATCGGTGTTCTCGAAGTCCCGCTTGCGGGAAGAGTACTTTATGTACGCCGTGAAGTCAGCGTGGCCTGGACGCGGCACATTCCTGAAAGGAGTGTAGTCTTCCGGATGGATATTGTTGTTTTCGAAAGTTATGGTAAGTGCTTTCCCATTCGTCACCATCTCACCCGTCCCATCTTTTGACAGACCGCTCTCTATTACCGGAATATCATCCTCGATTCGTGAAGTGGTTCCTTTGGAGCCGCTTTTTCTGCGCAATATGTCCTGCTCGAAATCCGAATCATTTATCGGTATTCCTGTTGGAAGCCCGGTTATCGTCACACCTATGACGGGAGCGTGCGATGCTCCGAAAATCTGAATCTGAAACTTGTCGCCGAAAGTATTCATAAGAATCTATTTTTTCTTCAACCTGCCAATGGTTTCTACAAAGTTAGGAAAAGATTTCGCAATTGATTCCATTCCTTCTATCTCTACCGGCCCTTTTGCGACCAAAGAGGCGACATAAAGTGCCATAGCGAGCCTGTGGTCACCGTGTGAAGAGCAAACGGCGCTGTCATAGACGAAGTTTTCGTGCCCGCGGATAAATATTTCGTCACCCACGATTCTGCTCTTGATTCCCAATTTGGAAAATTCGGATGAGAAAGTCCTGGCCCTGTTGCTCTCTTTGTTCTTCAGCCTGCCGACACCGGCAATGATACTCTCTCCTTCCGCCTGTGAAGCGAGCAGGAACAATGGAGCGAAGAGATCCGGGCAGTCGGTTATGTCGAAATAGAAAGGAGTGATCATCGACTTGCGGACATTTATCACGTTGTTTTTCTCTTCAATGTCAATGTTGCAGTCCTCCATCATAAGGAAAATGACCGAATCCGCCTGATTGGAACAAGTATCAAGTCCGCGCAGGGATATGTCTCCCATAATGGCTCCGGCCGCCATCAGCATAGCTGCGCTGCTCCAGTCCTTTTCCATTTCAAAACCTATCACGGGTTCTATCTTCTGATTGGGACTGACATAGTATATCTCATCATCGTCCGTTGTCGGAACTTCATACCCACAAAGGCCGAAAAACGAGGCAATGTAGGTCGTAAGATTGATATATGGAGAGCTCGTGACCTGCTCCACGGCTATTGCGCTGCTGCTCCGGCACTGACTCAGGGCAAGCAGGAGGCCTGATATCATCTGGGAGCCCTTCTTTCCGTTAAGAGAAACGACTCCTCCTTTGAGTCTCCCTTTCACTACGGCTGGAAGATAGCACTTGTCGGTATAGTCGATGGCCAGGCCGAGTTTCTTCAATGCACTTCTATGGTCATCGATTCTGCGGCCGAGCAGACTCTTTTCACCTACGATGGTTATGTCTTCATCGGAAAGGCCCGCAAGAGGGATGCACAACCTCGCCAGCAGGGCGGACTCTCCTACGAACAATGTGTTGTCCTTCACTGTCAAGCCTTTGCCCAAAATATCCTGATGTCCTGTAACCGTCAGTGTCGTCCCCTCCAACGAGACCTCGGCACCAAAACTTTCTGCGACACCTATGGCTGCACATATATCGTCACACAGGGTCATTCCATACAGCCTCGTGGTACCTTCGGCAAGCGCAGAGAGAACTATCGCCCTCTGAGCGAAACTCTTTGATGCGGGGAGATCACTTTCACCGCACAGCACAATCTGGTCCTCTTCCAGAAAATCGAAATAGACCGGCTGTCCGGGCGCGGTCATTCTCTTTCGGGACGGTGAAAGATAGAACAGCGGAGCTCCCTTTGAAAAAGATACGAGGCGGGAATCATAGCCCTCTTTTCCCATTGCAAAGGCAACGAGTTTTTCTGACGGGAACAAGTCATAAAGTCCCATCACCCGTTTCCAATCCTCTTCACAATGAGCAGTGGTAACTATTTTGGCAATGTCGGCTCCGTATGAAAAAGCAGTGCGGGCTTTTTCTACGAGAGAGATGAGCGGGCCGGTCCCGTTGTAATCGTGATATGAGATTATGATTCTGCACCCTTTGTTCAATGCGAGGGAAACAAGCCATTGCCGCCTGTTTTCGGGCCAGTCCAAAGGTATGTCCACATAATCTGACCCGGAAAGGATGGCAAGGGAAAGAAGCCTTGAGGCCTCTTCAAGCTGACTGCTGTCTTCAATATGGTAAGTGGCGATGGTCCTGGCTGAACGTTCACTGGAGAAGAGTTGCTTGAGCTGGTCTTCATCCAGCATGCAATCGTCCAAACGTATCTCGACGACCGCCTTCATCCTTGTCTGGACCATGAAATTGCAGTAGGCGTTCGATACCCCTTTCAGACTGTAACAGATTTCTCCCATATCACCGCTTCTCCTATTTTTGCCGGCAGTGCCATTCTGATGACATTTCCCGAGCGTTTCTTGTCCTGAAGGAGCGCAGCCTCCAGTTCCTCTTCCTTGAGGGAAGTATCGGTCGGAAGGCCTATCCTCTTGAAATCGGATTCTATTTCAAAGAGAACATCTTCTCCCAAGATACCGTTTTTCACAGCTATACGGGACTCCATCACCATCCCGACAGCCACTGCCTCACCGTGAAGCATACCGGTATCGTTCTTTTCTATTGCGTGGGCATAAGTATGCCCGAAATTGAGGAGATGTCGGATGCCTCTGTCCTGCGGGTCTTTCTCCACAATTGAGAACTTTATCTCCGCCGCACGATGTACCAGAGGTTGAATCGCCTCAAAATCAATTTCCTGAGCTGCAAACAACTCCACTGCTTCGTGATATGCCCTTTCATCTGCAATCAAAAAAGTCTTGAGCATCTCAGCAGCACCGCACATAAGCTGTCTGTGGTCAAGTGTCTTGAGGAAAGAAGATGAAACATAAACCCAGTCCGCTTCGTTGAACGTTCCCATCATATTCTTGAAGCCGGAGAAATTCACTCCGTTCTTTCCTCCTATTGCAGCATCCACCTGGGCGAGCAAAGTTGTCGGGACCAGGCCGAACCTCAACCCTCGTTTGAATGTCGAAGCTACGAATCCTGTGATGTCGGTAGTTATTCCACCTCCTATCCCCACCAGAAAAGTATCCCTGTCCGCTTCCAGTTCCAACAGCCTCCCGATTACTTTTTCAACAGTTGCGAGAGTCTTGTCCTTCTCGCTCGCATGAATGAAAATCCGGGGGCAGTCAGGCCATTGTGGAGGGTTGCCCATAAAACAGTCATCAATGACAGCCACCGTGCGGCTGCCATTGATGACAGGTCTATTGTATATTATGTTATTTCTCAATACTTCCGGCAACGATGTTTGCAATGCGTGCCCTTGTCTCACTGATCATACCGTCGTCGTACGGATGAACGCGGTTGGAAAGAACGATGACAGCAGTCCTGGCATCCATATCCATTACGATTGAGGTACCTGTATAACCGGTATGGCAGATGGTTCTTGTACGGCTGAACATATCACCCTTGAGAGTCGATGCTCCGCTGTGGTTGTCCCAGCCAAGAGCTCTTCCCACGTGTGGCGCGATTGCCTTAGGGCCGTAGTCAGGAACGTCTATCATAGCCTCTACGGTCATAGGGCTGAGAATCCTGCGACCGTTGATCTCACCGTGATTCATTATTGCAGCGCAAATTACAGCAAGGTCCTCGCAGTTTGAGAACACTCCTGCATTGCCCGAATTGCCACAGTTGCAACGGAAAGCGATAGGGTCGTGAACGTCACCGAGGAGAACGGAACCGTCAGCCTGCAGTTCGGTAGGAGCCACGAGAGGAAGAATATCCGGATGTTCCTTTGGAAGATAGCAGGTGTGCTTGAGGCCGAGGCGGTCGAACACGTTCTTCTGTGCATAGTCGGCAAGACGCTCGCCGGTGATATTCTGGAGAATGTTCTGGAGGGTCACGAAATTGAGGCAGCTGTAAAGATAGTTAGTCTTCGGACGGAAATTGCGGGTAACTTCGGTTGCTATGAAGTTGATGAGTGAGTCAGGCTGTGCCTCCCCGAATCTTTCCACGAAACTTGCAACATTTATGTAAGAAGCAAGACCGGAAGTATGAGTAAGAAGATCCTGAACTGTAATCGGAACTTCACGGCCGGTTTCAGGATCGACCCAAGGCTTGAAACCTGGAATATATTCGCTCACTTCATCCTGAAGACGGACATAACCGTTTTCGATGAGCTGCATGAATGAGAGAGTCGTACCGACACACTTGCTGCAGGAAGCAAGGTCAAAGACGGTCTCCGTGGTCATCGGAATAGTGTCCGGATACACCTGTTTGTTGCCGTATGCCTTCAGGAAGACTATTTTGTCCTCACGGACAACTGCAACCACACAACCGGGGATGTTGTCAGCATCCACCGCACTTTGTGCCTCACGGTCTATCTGTGCGAGCTTTTCAGAATTCATTCCCATTGACTCCGGGGTAGCGTGTTTGAGAGTGCCCGGTTGAGGAGTGCAGGAAGCCATTACGGCTGCAACTGCAAAAAATGCAAGAAGTTTTTTCATGTTCAGTTTCCTATTTTGTTGATTATGGTAGCTTAGTCTTACAAACTTACACAAAATCTCCCATATATCGCACTGATTCAACAAAAAAAAGAGGCTGGTCAATGTGACCAACCTCTCTTCAGATTATTTATCAGGTATTATTCCTCCTTGCGTGGACGACGGTCACCCGAGCGACGGCCACCATTACGGTTGCCACGACGACGGTCACCATGTTCGCGGCGCTCGCTACCTGCTCCACCCTGAGCGGCGTTTGCTGCGACACCTGCATTAGGAGTGAGTTCACGTTTGCCGTAAACTTCTCCGTTGCATACCCATACCTTGATACCGAGAACACCTACTTTGGTGTGAGCCTCAGCGAGTGCATAGTCGATGTCAGCACGGATGGTATGGAGAGGAGTACGTCCTTCCTTGAACATCTCGCTTCTTGCCATTTCAGCTCCACCTACGCGGCCGCTGATCTGAACCTTGATTCCTTCGGCGCCCATACGCATAGTAGAAGCAACAGCCATCTTGATTGCACGACGGTAAGATACACGACCTTCCACCTGACGGGCAATGTTATTTGCTACGATATTGGCGTCAACTTCAGGACGCTTTACTTCGAAGATGTTGATCTGGACATCCTTGTTGCAAATCTTCTTCAACTCTTCTTTCAGTTTGTCCACTTCCTGGCCACCCTTTCCGATAATCACACCCGGACGGGCAGTATTGATGGTAACTGTGATGAGTTTGAGGGTACGCTCGATGACTATCTTAGAGAGCGAAGCCTTTGCAAGGCGGGCAGTAAGATACTCGCGAATCTTTGCATCCTCGAGGATTCTTGCAGGATATTCACCATACCAGTTTGAATCCCAGCCACGGATGATACCTACACGGTTGCTGATAGGATTAGTTTTCTGTCCCATAATTTATGCCTCCTTTGACTGTGGTTCAACAGGTTTCTCTTCTTTCTTCGTACCAACGATGATGGTTACGTGGTTTGAACGCTTGCGGATGCGTGCTGCGCGGCCCTGAGGGGCAGTGCGGATACGCTTCAGCTGGCGGCCACCGTCAACCATAATTGTCTGTACATATACGTTGCCGTTCTCCAACTCCTTGCGTGAATCTTCATTCTTCGCTTCCCAGTTGGCGATAGCGCTGCGGAGAAGTTTCTCCAAACGGACAGAAGCCTCTTTCTTTGAATAATGAAGGATATCCAAAGCTTTGTTGACTTCTACACCCCTTACTATGTCAGCCACAAGGCGCATCTTCTGAGGTGAGGTAGGAACGTCATTCAGCTTGGCGATAGCTGTATGGCTCTTTATTTCTTTCAGCCTCTCGGCCATTTCGTGTTTTCTAGATCCCATTGTAATCTCCCTTTTTAATATTAACGATTACCAGAGTGACCCTTGAAGGTACGTGTAGGAGCGAATTCGCCCAACTTGTGACCAACCATATTCTCTGTTACATAAACCGGAACAAACTTGTTGCCATTATGAACAGCGATTGTGTGTCCCACGAAGTCAGGGGAAATCATGCTGGCACGTGACCAGGTCTTGATGACCTCTTTCTTCATACTGCCATCATTCATGGCAAGTACTCTTTTTTCCAAACTGTCCTGAATGTAAGGACCTTTTCTAAGTGAACGACTCATAATCTTATAAGTTTAATTCCGTTATTTCTTTCTTCTTTCAATAATGAACTTGTTGGAAGTCTTCTTAGGGTTACGAGTCTTGTATCCCTTAGCTGGCAGACCCTTGCGTGAGCGTGGGTGTCCACCGGAAGCACGACCTTCACCACCACCCATAGGGTGATCGACAGGGTTCATTACAACACCACGGTTGTGAGGTCTGCGGCCCAGCCAGCGACGACGTCCGGCCTTACCGTCAGATTCAAGGTTGTGGTCTGAATTCGATACAGTACCGACAGTTGCGCGGCAGGTAACGAGAACCATTCTTGTCTCACCTGAAGGGAGTCTGAGGATGGCGTGGTTGCCTTCACGTGCAGTGAGCTGCGCGAAAGTTCCGGCGCTGCGTGCCATTGCTGCACCACAGCCAGGACGGAGCTCGATGTTGTGTACGAGGGTACCGAGCGGAATTTCTGACAGAGGAAGAGCGTTACCTATTTCAGGAGCGACTCCGGCACCGGAAGCGATGGTCTGTCCGACCTTGATTCCGTTAGGAGCGATGATGTAACGTTTCTCACCGTCACCATAAACGACCAATGCAATGCGTGCACTGCGGTTAGGGTCGTATTCGATAGTCTTCACTATAGCGGTGTAATCGTCCTTGTCACGAAGGAAATCGATGACACGATACATTTTCTTGTGGCCACCGCCGAGATAGCGCATTGTCATCTTACCCTGGTTGTTGCGACCGCCGGACGAATGAATCGGCCTGAGGAGGCTCTTTTCAGGGGTAGTGCAAGTGATTTCTTCAAATGTGCTTATCGCCTTATTTCTTGTACCGGGAGTAACCGGTTTGAATTTACGTACTGCCATGGCCCTTAAATGTTGCTATAAAAATCAATCTTGTCATCTCCGGCCAGTGTTACAAACGCCTTCTTGTAGTGGTTTGTACGGCCTGTCTGCAAACCGTTCTTAGTGTAGCGGCTCCTGCGTTTTCCGTGGTAGTTCACTGTATTGACTTCCTTGACTGAAACGCTGTACATCTGCTCGACAGCCTTCTTGATCTCAAGTTTGTTGGCGTCGCGCTCGACGACGAAACCGTAGCGATTCAACTTATCGCCTTGAATCGTCATTTTCTCAGTTACGAGTGGCTTAATCAAAATTCCCATTTTCGTCTAAGTTTTATTTACGTCTTTCAGCCAAAATGTCCTGAACACCGTCAACCATTACGAGATGGTTTGCATCAACGATTGCGTAGGTGTTGATTTCGTCAACAGTGATGACCTTTACCTCAGGAAGATTTCGAGACGAGAGATAAATATTGTTTGAATTTTCAGGAAGGACGACCAGAGTCTTTCTGCCATAAGCCTTGAGGTTCTCAAGAATCTTGATGAACTCCTTGGTCTTAGGTGCGTCCATTGCGAACGGCTCAACCATTGTGATTGCGCTCTCCTTTGCCTTGTAAGACAGGGCAGAGAAGCGGGCGAGCTGCTTCACTTTCTTGTTCAGCTTGAAACCGTATGTGCGTGGCTTAGGTCCGAAGACGTTTCCACCACCTACGTAGATGTTGGACTTGATGCTGCCGTGACGTGCTCCTCCGCCGCCTTTCTGGCGACCCATCTTCTTGGTGCTGAATGCAACCTCACTGCGGTCCTTGGTCTTGTGAGTACCCTGACGCTGGTTAGCAAGATACTGCTTGACGTCAAGATAGATAGCGTTGTCGCTTGGCTCAATGCCGAAAATTTCCTCTGCAAGTTCTACCTGCTTTCCGGAAGCTTTACCATCGATTTTAAGAACATCCAATTTCATAACGCTTAGTCCTCCACAATTACATAAGAACCTTTGGCTCCTGGAACAGAGCCTTTGACAATAAGAAGATTGTTTTCAGGAATAACCTTGAGAACTTCAAGATTGAACACCTTCACGCGGTCGCAGCCCATGTGGCCGGCCATACGCATTCCCTTGAAAACTCTTGATGGCCAAGAAGATGCGCCGAGAGAACCAGGGTGACGAAGCCTATCGTCCTGACCGTGGGTCCTTCCGCCGACACCCTGGAATCCGTGACGTTTCACAACGCCCTGGAAGCCGTGGCCTTTAGAAGTTCCGATGACATCCACCCACTTCACACCTTCAGAAAGGTCTGCAACAGTGATGGTGTCACCAAGTTTAAGCTCCATAGGAAAATCGTTCTTGAACTCGACGAGTTTCTTCTTTGGAGTGGTTCCTGCCTTTTCAAAGTGACCCTTGAGGGCCTTGCTGGCATGTTTCTCTGTGGTATCGCCATAGGCAAGCTGTACAGCGGCATAACCATCTTTCTCTACTGTACGGATTTGCGTAACAACACATGGACCAGCCTCAATAACAGTGCATGGAATGTTTTTTCCATCAGCACTGAACACGGAAGTCATTCCGATTTTTTTACCAATTAATCCAGGCATTTTATTGTAAACTAATAAGTTAATTATATCCGCGCATTTTTCGCGGGCTGCAAATATACGGCGAATTTTATTCAATGCCAAATAAATTCGCAAAAAATCAAGCAGTTATATACCGGCAAAAAATACTGACGAATCCGGGAACTTGTTTTGTGATGGTTCCTGGAACCTGTTTTGAAATGGATTCCTACAGCATCTTCAACAATTCGCAGATGAGGAATCCGAGGTAATTGCCTATTGCGTATCCGAAGATTCCTATCGAGAGACCTGCGACAAGCACACGCCTGTTCTTCATCGCGGCGGCAATCATCGGTACGAACGGTGGGGAGCATATATATGCCACGGAAGAGACAACCATCGTATCGGAATCAATCCTGAAAATCTTCGCGAAGACAACCTGTAGAAAGAGAGAGCCGAATATTACCAGGGCAAGATAGGCCAGCATGTTCACACCGCCGGCTAAATCCAGTTTGCTCAGGTCAGCCATGGAAGCGACAACCATACAGAATATGTATATGAAGTACATCCCGATATCATACCCGTATTTCTTTGTCCTTATCGCCGGAACGAAGGAAGCTCCGATTCCCAATGTCGTGAGTGTGAGTATCAGCACGACCATGAACCACTTGTCCCCTGCCAAAAGGCCAAGCCCTGCCGAAACGCCCACGATAATCAGCGTGGCTCCAAGAAGGTATCCGGCATCCTTGAGGCCTGCTTTTGTGAAAAGGCCTTTGTAAGGATTGGCTTTCGCTTTGTCCAGTTCCTCCTTTATCTCAGACATATCGTCCTGGCCGACAGAAAAGGCCCCGTTCGGGAGGAACCTGCGGAACAACTTGATACCCACGGCAAGAAGGAATGCAAGATAGAGGAAACTTATTATCATATCGTACGAATTGAGGAGAATATACTCCTCATCAGGAACGTCAAGCATTGTTTTGAGAGCTGCAAGATTGATGGTCCCTCCCGTATAGACGCCGGTAAGCATCCCACCAATCTGCGGACCGCCGCTTATGCTCCTGCCGAAGAGCAGATACCCTGCAATCACTGCAATACATACGGACACAAGGCCGGTTACAAGGGCAAGCACCTGAGACCGGGTTTCTCCTTTTCTGAAAGTACAGCCGAAAAGCATCAGCGGGATGGCAAGAGGGACCATTGCACTGCTGAGCAGATCCTGCACCTGAGGAAGACCCTCTGGCTTCCACAGATTACCCAAAGCAATTCCTATCACATACAAAATCAGTATGGGGCCTATTGTCGAGAGGACTTTGACCCTGTTGCAAAGCCACAGCACCAAGGCAGGGCAAAGAAGGAACAACAGTATGTATATGACAGTCGCAAGCATAAAACCTGTTTCGAAATGGTTCTACCTCTCCCCTTTGATACGGCTCCTCGTCATTATCACCAATACGGCAGAGCCGAGAATCGCAAGAATTCCGAGGACATGAACGAGCTTGAACGTTTCACTGAAGACGAGGACTCCGACAATGTAGGCCACAACGGACTCCATACAGCCGAGAAGAGCAGTGTTCGTGCTTCCAATCTTCCTTGTTGCATATATCAGCAGATAATCAGCTGCAAACGTAGAAAGAGCTCCGAGGAACAAAACGTTCACACCGATATGGACATTCGGAATTGGGTCGAGATGGAATCCGTCATTGATCAGAAGTTTTGCGACAACAAACACCAGAGTGCTCAGAAAGACATAGAAAGTGGTCGTTGAACTGTCAAGATATCTGGCACGCGTATGGTTGAGAAACACTATGTAGGCTGCATAACAGAGAACTGCGCCTGAAACATAGAGCAGTCCTTTCACACTCACGGAACCGACAGGTCCGGTGCCCTCAAGAAGGAATACTCCGAAAAGGGCCATACCTCCTGCAATCGCCACGTTCCACGAGAACTTCTCCTTGAAGAAGAGAACCATCATCAATGCGACGAAAACAGGGAAAAGGAAGAAGATGGTCGTGGCTATGCCACTCGGCATATAAGTGAAAGAGGTTGTCAGGCAATTGGAAGTTTCCGCATATCCCATTGAGACGAGGAATACGATTCCCAGATCCTTTACACCGATCTTCAGACTTTTTCCACGAATCAACGCAAACAAGCCCATCAGGAGAGTTGCTGAAACGTATCTGTAGACCAATAGCGAATTGACCGATATGCCCGCATTCATCGAAGGCATGGAGAACAACGGAATCAACCCGAAAAGCGATGAAGAAAGCATCGCCAGGATAAATCCTGTTACAGAACCTTTACCGGAGCCCCGCATAATACCATCAGCAAATAAATAAGACCAGACACTATGATAGTAGCCGGGATAGTGATTATCCAAGCCCAGATGATGCTCTTGGCCGTACTCCACTTCACACTCTTCACCCCACGGGTCAGGCCCGTACCTACAATTGCACCGGTTACAGTATGAGTGGTCGAAACCGGAATACCGAGAAGAGCGGTGATTATGAGAGTCGCCGATCCGGAAATCTCAGAGCAGAAACCTGTCAGCGGAGTGACTTTGGCAAGGCCGCTGCCAAGAGTCTTTATGACTTTCCATCCTCCTATCACCGTACCGAGAGAGATGAGAAGATAGGACACAATCATAAGCCAGTAAGGAACGAACTGCCCTTCATCCACATTGTAGAGAATCTGGAAAAGTCCGTTGTCAGGCCTTTGCGCGAGAGCCGTGGAAAGAAGTATAGCTATCACTCCCATCGTCTTCTGTCCGTCATTGAGGCCGAAACTGAATGAAAACAACGCCGAAGAGGCAAGCTGCAGTTTACGGAAGACCCTGTCATTGGAGTGAGGGTGGGTCTTTGTGAACTTGAAGATGGCCATGAATATGCAATGCAAAGCAAAGCCGAGGACAAGGCCTATCAAAGGTGAAACCACTATGAAAAGCAGAATCTGACCTATTCCGCTGCCAATCAGGTATGAACTTCCATATACGAACCAGACAGGCCCGATCAGACCGCCGATAAGTGCATGCGAAGCGGAGATAGGCAGACCCATCATCGTACAGGTGTATATCCATATCACCGAGCCGAGCAATGCCGCCAGAATCACATATTGGTCTATGCACGATTCCTCGACGATTCCCCGGCCCATGGTCTTTGCAACCCCCGGTTCCATAAAGAAGAAGGTGAGACAGGCAGCAAATATCCAAAGGCCCGCCCAATATACGGCGTGCTTAGCCGGAAGAGCCCTCGTAGCCACCACTGTGGCTATCGCGTTGGCAGCATCGTTCATTCCGTTCATAAAGTTGAACGCCAGAGCGATTACCGCTGCTATTATGACTATTGCAACCATATCATCAGGCCATCTTGACTGCGATGCTGCGAACAGTGTTGGATACCGACTTCGCTATGTCTGATGTATCTTCTATCGCCTGAGCAATGTTCTTCTTCTTGACCAGTTCGACCGCATTCTGCTCCTTTTCGAAAAGCGTGCTCATATAGGACTCGTAAATGTCATCCACTATATGCTCGTTCTCCTTGACCTGGTCGCAAAGCCTGTCTATCAGCTTCGCATCCGAACGCATATTTTCAAAATTGTGAGCCATTTCAAGGAAGAGCTCTGCATCTTTCAGGATATATTCAGCTATTTCGTTGATCTTATGGCTGGACTTTTTAGGCTGATATATGGAAATTTTCTTGGACGCGTCACGGATACTGTCGAGGAAAGTATCAAAATCCTCTGCAAGCTGGTGGACATCCTCTCTTTCGAACGGAGTGACGAACGAATTGAACAATTCATCCACTATCCTGTCAGTGATACGGTCTCCAACAGTTTCACACTCCTTGATACGGTGGGCAAGGACATGCCTTTCATCCGCATCATCTTCTTTGGTTATGTCGCAGAGCAGCTGTGCTGCCTTCACAATGTTTTCTGTCTGCTGTATGTAAAGAGGAAAGAACTTTTTCTCCTTTACCACAAATATCTGAAGGATTCTGTCCAAATTCATATCCCAAAATGTTTAATGCGGCAAAAGTAACAATAATCTTGCAAAACAAGAAAAGACTGTCTAGCTTTGTGCCGTATTCTTGGTGGAAAGGGAATCAGGTTGAAATCCTGAACAGTTCCCGCTGCTGTGAGTCCATAAAAGTTCCGGCTTTCATAAGCCACTGGGCAATGCCTGGGAAGGCGTCGGAATGGACAAGTCAGAAAACCTGCCGCCAATTATTTTTTTACTTTTGTTTTCCGCGGAGAACGGAACGAATAGATGCACAGATACTCCTTTGCACTTATTCTGGCGATAAGCCTTCTGACGGTCTGCACCAATGCCGCCTTTGCTCAGTATGTCCCTGACTGCCCGGATTCGACTCTCTGCCTGAATGAATCGGTCGTGGTTGCCTACCGGCAGTCCGACAAAATCATCCCTGCCCAATCAATCAGGGGGGATGAGATCAAAAGGCTCGGCTCTCACTCTGTAGCCGATGCCATCCGTTATTTCTCAGGCATACAGGTCAAGGATTACGGTGGAGTCGGAGGACTGAAGACAATCAACGTGCGCAGTATGGGGACCCAGCACGTAGGTGTTTTCTACGACGGAGTGCAACTCGGCAATGCTCAGAACGGGCAGATTGACCTGGGGAAATATTCTCTTGAGAACCTTGAGTCCATAACTCTCTACAATGGACAGAAAAGCAGCACATTGCAGTCAGCCAAGGACTATGCGTCGGCAAGTGCCGTCTATCTGAGGGCAAAAGCTCCGTCATTCTCCGAAAAAAGCAGCAGCCACTTCAAGGCCCGCCTGAGCGGTGGCTCCTTTGGAACTTTCAACCCGTCCGTTCTTTGGGAACAGAAATTGGGAAAAAACGTATCGAGTTCCTTCAACGCAGAATACTTGAACACAACGGGAAAGTACCGTTTCACCTACGCCACGAAGGACGGATACAGTGCTTCGGACATACGCCGCAACGGTGATGTAAGCGCTGTCCGCCTGGAAGAGGGTCTCTTCGGAACCATCAATGACGGGGAATGGAGGGCGAGAGTCTATTTTTATGATTCGCAGAGGGGCTATCCCGGAGCCGTCGTACGGGAAGAACCAGGGAAATTCCGTCACGAAGACCGGCAATGGGACACTGATTTCTTCACGCAAGGATCCCTGTATAAACAATGGGAAAAGTACCGGTTGAATGCAAGTATCAAGTATTCATACAATTATCTGCATTATCTCTCCGATCCCAGGCCAGAAGCCACCACTATGCACGTCGAAAACCGCTATCGGCAGCAGGAGGCCTATGCAAGTCTTTCCCACGAATTTTCATTTTTTGAATGGTGGGATATCAGCATTGCAACAGACTGGCAGTACAATACTCTTGACGCCGACCTCGCCGAGTTTGTCTTTCCTTCACGCAACACCCTTCTGGCAGCAATGGCCACCTCTTTCAACTTCAGGAAAATCAAATTCCAGGCAAGCGGGCTGTACACATACGTGAATGATTCCGCAAAATCCGGTAAGGCTGCGGGCAGGAAAAAGCGTCTTTCTCCAACAGTAGTGTTGCAGATTCTGCCTTTCGATGACATAGACCTCTCCTTCAGGGCCTTTTACAAAGATGTATTCCGTATGCCTACTCTGAACGACCTCTATTACACCTTTGTGGGCAACAAGAACCTGAAACCGGAATCCTCCACACAGTACAATATTGGGGTGACTTATTCAGTCAATTGGAAGGAGAGTCTCCTGAGAAATGTGAAAGCATCTGTTGATGCCTACTATAACAAAGTGAATGACAAGATAATAGCCACTCCAACCTCAAACCAGTTCCAGTGGACGATGATAAATCTCGGCCTTGTCCTGATAAAGGGCGCCGATGTTACACTGTCTTCAAATCTTGTCTTCAACGACAATCTGTCTTCGGACATACATCTGAACTACACTTTCCAGAAAGCCCAGGACTGCACCAATCCTGAAAGTCAATGGTACAAGCATCAGATTCCTTACATACCCTGGCACAGCGGATCCCTTTCGGCTGGAATCACCTATAAGCAATGGAATTTCAACTACAGCTTCATCTATACGGGGGAAAGATACAATGCTTCCGCCAACATTCCTGAAAACCACGAGCAGCCCTGGTATACCAGCGACGTATCATTCTCACGAACATTCTCTCTGTGGAACAATCTGTTCAAGGTTGCTGCCGAAATAAACAACTTATTCAACCAACAATACGAAGTGGTACGCTGCTATCCGATGCCGGGTACCAACTTCCGCCTGACATTGACAATGAACTTTCAACTATGAAACAGAAACACATCAACATCCTGCAACTGGCCGCTCTCATCGTTCTCACACTGACATCTTCCTGCAGAGGACTTGAACCGACAAACAAATCCACTGCCGAGATTACAGGAACGGAAGAAGACAACGGTATCTGCGGTTTTTTCCTTTTGAATCAAGGGAATATGGGGACAAACAAATGTACCCTGGACTATTATGATTATTCCAGCGGTATATATTACAAGAACATCTTCCCGGAGCGGAACAAGGACGTTGTACTCGGGCTTGGGGACAGCGGGAATGACATAAAGGTTTACGGAAACAAACTGTATGCTGTCATCAACGGATCCAATCTCGTGGAGGTGATGGACCTCGCCACCGCACGCCACATCACACAGATTTCCATCCCCAACTGCAGATATCTGACATTCCATAAAGGATACGCCTATGTGACCTCATACGCCGGAAACAATGAACCGGACATAGCTTCCACTCTCGGCAGCGTATTCAAGATTGACACCACAACACTCAACATAGTGGGAAAATGCACTGTCGGCTACCAGCCGGAAGAGATGGTGGTCTCTTCTGACAAACTCTATGTCGCCAATTCCGGAGGATACAGGTATGACTCCGGAGACTACGACACAAGAGTCTCAGTCATAGACCTCAACACATTTACAGAGATCAAGAAGATAGAGGTGGCGCCAAATCTTGAAAAAATGGAGATTGACAGGCTCCAGCAGATATGGGTCAGTTCAAGAGGAAATTATTTCGACATACCTTCAACGACATCGGTCATAGATCCTTCAACTGATCAGGTAAAAGCCACACTCCCCCTGCCGAACACCAATATGACGGTGTGCGGAGACTCTCTGTATGTTTATGCCTCAGAGTGGAGTTACGATGCAATGGCTTACGAGGTATCATACAAAATAGTGGATATCAATACTCTCAATATTGTTTCAAACAGAATGATCACTGACGGGACAGAGCCAGCTATCGCTTCTCCGTACGCCATAGCGGTGAATCCTCAGACGCGTGACATATTGATTTCCGATGCCGTCGACTACGTCACACCGGGCAAAGTGTTCTGCTACTCCAAAGACGGGAAGAAAAAATGGGAAGCCACAACCGGTGACATTCCTGCCTGCATAGCCTTTACATATACGAAACTCGAATGAAAAGCAGCAAGAACACATACATCTTCACCATTCTGTGCATACTGCTGGCAGCATTGTTTGTCTGCAACCTTCTGTACGGAGCGGTAAGGATACCTGCGAAAGATATATTGGGCATCCTTTCCGGCAACTTCACCGGGAGGGAGAGCTGGCGGCACATCATCCTTGAGTCGCGCCTTCCGCAAGCAATAACCGCAGTCCTTGCAGGAAGTTCCCTTGCCGTTTGCGGACTGATGCTCCAAACCTTGTTCAAAAACCCTCTTGCAGGACCATCCATTCTCGGTATCAGCGATGGTGCAAACCTCGGCGTAGCAATAGTGATGATCTATTTTGCCTCGACAAGCTACATCTCATCTGTAACAGCCGCTTTTCTGGGAGCTTCCGTCGTCCTTGCAATAATAATCTGGTTTTCAAGCAAGCTCAAGAACAACGTGATGCTGCTGATCATAGGAATACTGATGGGATACCTCGCTTCCTCCGCGATATCAATACTGAACTTCACCGCTTCAGCAGACAAGGTTCAGAGATATGTGATGTGGGGTATGGGAGATTTCAGTTGCGTGGCACTGGACAGACTGCCCTATTTCGCCATTCTGTCAATCGCCGGTACAACGGCGGCACTTCTGATGTCGAAGCAGATGAACGCATTGCTACTGGGAGAAGCCTACGCCTCCAATCTCGGTGTAAACGTCAGACGTTCAAGGATTCTCATACTTCTGTGCACAGGCATCCTCACTGCAGCCACAACTGCTTTCTGCGGTCCGGTCTCATTCATCGGACTTGCTGTTCCTCACATAGCAAGGCTGCTTCTTGGAAGTTCAAATCACCGACAGCTTATGCCTGTGACTATCCTTAGTGGAGGTGTCATCGCCCTGCTCTGCAATCTGCTCACCGTTCTTCCAGGGAATGGCGGAGTGCTGCCGCTGAGTGCCATCACTCCCATCATAGGAGCTCCAGTAATCATATACGTGGTGGTGAACCGCAGGAACATTCATTATTTCAACTGATGGAAGGAAAAACAAGAATAACAGCCAGGAATCTCTGCATCGGGTACAGGAACAACATAGTGCATCCTTCCCTCGATTTCTCTCTTCAGGAAGGTGAGGTGGTTTGTCTTATGGGAGCGAACGGTGCCGGCAAATCCACCCTTATCAAGACTGTCTGCGGAATGATACCTTCCCTCTCCGGTTCTCTGCAGAAAGATGGTGAAATAGGCGTGGTCCTTACGGAAAAAGACAACGCCGGAGGGCTGACAGTCTACGATATGGTATCCATTGGCCGCTACCGTCATACTGATTTCTTCGGCACTTTGAAAGAAGAGGACAAAGCAATAGTCCGTGATTCGTTGGAAGCGGTCGGACTTATGACAAAAGCCCATAGATTCATGTCTGAAATCAGTGACGGAGAGAGACAGAAAGCTTTCATAGCCAAGGCTCTTGCCCAAGAGTGTCCCATATTGGTACTTGATGAGCCGACAGCCTTCCTTGACGTAAAAAGCCGCATCGAGGTGATGAAGTTGTTGCAGAATCTCGCACATCAGAAGAACAAGGCAGTACTGATATCTACACACGACCTTGACAACGCAATCAACTACTCCGATACTATATGGCTCCTATCCCCGGAAGAAAAGCTCATTGCGGGAACTCCTGCCAATCTTGTAAAGACAGGAACAATCAATATCTTTTTCAATATTGACAATGTGAAATGATTCATTAACGGATTCAAATTGTTAACTTTGTAAAAGATATATACTTTCCCGATATGCTACTGTCAAAAGAAATAGCTGTCTATCTCAACCTGTCCGCCTGCAAGCTCAAGCAATATACAGCTTCCATGCTTAAACAGAACAATGTAGGTCTCACTCCGGAACAGTTCCTGCTTGTGGACCTGCTTTGGAATCAAGGGCCTATGAGCCAACAGAATATGGCTGACGCCATGCAGAAAGACAAGAACTCCATAACAAAACTCACCGATGCATTGGAGAAAAAGGGGCTTGTCGTACGCATCAAGGATGAGAATGACCGGCGTTCCAACAAGCTTGTGCTGACTCCTGCAGCTGAAAAAATGAAAATGACTGCAAAGGAGGCGGGAATATCAATGTTGGACAAACTTCTCGAAGGAATCAGCCCTCAGGAGTTAAGGCAGTTTCTGGACACTTTGGGGAAAATCACGAACAATATGTCCAAATAGGAGAGTTTCTTGGAAGTAACTGAAAAAGCAGCCCCGAGGCCATTCGGTCCCGGGGCTGTTTCTTATTTACATTGCAATATTATCTGATTTTTGCGAACTCAACGTCTTTCTGAGCTCTTTCAGCAAATTTTTCCTTTGCTGAAGCAGCCTCGATGTAAGACTTGGCAGCATCTACGTTGCCCTGACGTGCAGCGATGATTGCATTCAGATAAGAGGACCTCTCGCACTTGCATTTGTCAGCAGCGGCAGCCTTGTCAAGCTGATTTGTAAGGATATATGCAAGAGCTTCGTTCTTGTCGCCTGTACCGGCAAGTTTGGCGGCAGCATCAACGTATTTACCGTTGAGAATGTCAAGTGCAGCCTGATTTGCCTTGGCATTCGGACAGTTGCTTGCAGCAAAGTAAGCAGCAGCTTCATTGTTGTTTCCTTCACGCATAGCAATCACACCTTTGATGTTGTTTACGACATCATCGTTGGCAAGACCGGCAATCATTGACTTCGCTTCTGCAACTTTTTCGTCGTTCAAATAAGCAACGGCAGCATTGATCTTAGCCTTTTCGCTTCCGAACTTCTTGATGGCCTGCTTGTAGATGGCAATCTTGGTAGCAGGGTCCTTCGCATTGGCGGCAGCGCGCAGAAGTGCAGGTTCATCAAGGACATCGATATTGTTTGCAACGAGATCTTCGAGTTCCTCGGCAGTATAGTTTGTATATTCAACGTTTGTGATGAAACGTGCACGGCGGAGTTGAGGAAGAACGTTTCTTGCCAGTGAAGAGTAAACAGATGACATGTTCTTGATTTCACGCTCGCGGACATTAGGGTCACTGTACATTGAAAGAACGCGGATGATGAGGTCCTTGTCCTCTACGTCAGAGGCCTCTACCAATTCCTTGAAACCTTCCCAGTCTTCACCGATTGAACGTGAAGTCACGTCACCGGCATTGAGTTTCTTCGCAACTTTGTTGAATGCCTTCTGAGCTGATTTTTCACGGTCAGCGGAAAGCTTGTTGTTGAGAGACTCAGCTCCATCAGGAGAAGCGTAAGCAACGATTTCTGTTCCCTTCACCTCACGGCGGCTGTCTGACTCAAGATTCTTGAGGGCCTGCTGGAACTCTTTGATATCCGCACTGCTGAGTTCTGAAGAACGGACATTCGAACTGTTGATCAGATAAAGAATCTGAGCTTCCTCTTTTTCATCGATTACATCCTGATAGCCGTCTGGAACAAGATCATAGCTTCCCTTGGTGCAGACAAGCATATAAGTTGTGTTCACACCGTCGGCAATCTTGATATCGTGAGGATATTCATACTCCTTGCCTTTGTAGCTGACTTTCGCACGACCTACGAGTTCAGATTTTTCCATTCCCGGAATGAAGTCAAAATGAACTTTTTCAGTAATGGTCGCACCTTCTTCAGTCACAGTCTTGTAGTTCTCGGCAATCTTTTCTCCCTGATATACGAAAGGTTTGCCTGCAACTTCCCCTCCACTGTAAATGATCACCGGAGTGATTTCAAGGATAGCCTTCGGAAGGAAATATTCCTCAGGAAAAGTGACACTGACCTGAGCGTCAATGTTACCTGCCACTGCCTCAAGAACTTCAGGATTGCACTGAATCTTAATTCTGTCGGCTGCTTCTGTCATCTTTGAAATATCATTGCAAGATGCCAGAGAAACGATTGCAACTGCTACAGCTGCGATGTTGATGATAATTTTTTTCATAACGATAATTATAACGTTTGGTTCTACAGTAAAAACCGACTCCCCGGTTTGATTACAAATATAACACAATTTTTATAACTTTGCACTCTATGGAATTGAGTAAAATAAAAGATAGATACGGAATCATTGGAAATGACCCTGAACTTGACCGGGCGTTGGAGGTGGCAGTGCAGGTTGCAGGTACTGACCTTTCAGTCCTGATTGCAGGTGAAAGCGGTGTCGGGAAGGACGTGATTCCGCAAATCATCCATCAGAACAGCCCCCGCAAGCACGGAGTCTATATGCCTGTGAACTGCGGCGCCATACCGGAGGGAACTATTGATTCGGAACTGTTCGGCCACGAGAAAGGATCCTTCACAGGTGCCACGGAAGCTCGGAGAGGATACTTTGAAGAGGCTGACGGAGGTACTCTGTTCCTGGATGAAGTGGCAGAACTGCCGCTCTCCACACAGGTCAGACTTCTCAGAGTCCTGCAGACGGGCGAATTCATAAAGGTCGGATCATCCAAGATACAGAAAACCAATGTCAGGGTGATTGCAGCCACCAACGTCAATCTGAGAAACGCCATCTCTCAGGGAAAATTCCGGGAGGACCTCTACTATCGTCTGAATACGGTCCCTATAAATATGCCTTCCCTCAGAGAGCGTAAGGGTGACATATATCTGCTTTTCCGCAAATTCGCACTGGATTTTGCCGACAAATACAAGATGCCGGCCATCCGGCTTGACGAAGAAGCCAGGCAACTGTTGGAATCATACAGATGGCCCGGCAACATCCGGCAGTTGAAAAGCGTTGCAGAGCAGATTTCCATACTTGAACACGACAGACAGATTCCTGCCGAAGTCCTCGCAGGTTATCTTCCTTCCGACCCGGTATCCTCCTTGCCGGTAAAGAGCAGTGAAGCCGGTGCCGACTATCTGAGCGACAGAGACATTATCTTCAAGATTCTTTTTCAGTTACGCAAGGATGTCGATGAGTTGAAGGAGGCAGTGGCTGGAGGAGGCTACGCTCCAAAAAGTCATTCTCCGCTTCTAATTTCCTCCGGTGACGTGCAGGTCCACGATTCTGAAGTACCTTATGTAACCGACACTACCGCCTATGAAGAGCAGCCTGCCGTTGAAAGAAGTTCGCTCTCAATACAGGAGGTCAGCGCTGACTTCATAAAGAAAGCTCTTGAGAAACACAACGGCAAGCGCAAGGCCGCTGCAGCTGAACTTGGAATATCTGAGCGCACCTTGTACAGAAAATTGAAAGAACTCGGGATATGAGAGCCGGAAAACTTACTATTATTTGCAGGAGTCTGACAACTGCACTGCTGGCATTGCTTGCCACCGGATGCGGTATTTATTCGTTCAGCGGCACGTCCATCCAGCCGGATGTCAAGACCATCTGCGTGGAACCGGTTGTAAACAAGGCTGTCAAAATAAACCCTTCGCTTGCCAGCCAGCTCACGGAGGCCCTGAATGACAAGTTCCGCAAACTTACGAGCCTTGAGGCGGTGAATGAGGATGGAGACCTCAACCTGACCGTCACCATAGAATCCTACGATGTGCGGCCTGCTGCGATTACCGCCAATGACGTTGCAGCTCTCAACAGGCTTACTGTTACCGCAAAAGTCATATTCACGAACGTAAAGCACCCTGAGGACAATCTTGAGAGTTCTTTCGCCGGATATGAGGACTACGATTCGACGCAATCAATTGATGCTGTGGAATCAGGCCTTTGCGAAACCATAATCGAAAAAATAGTTGATGACATATTCAACGCAACTGTAGCGCAATGGTAAACGTCAAATCACTGCCTTCTTCGGAACTGGAGCGGATCATCGAAGACTATCCGTGGTTTTCTGCTGCCAGATATGAATACATCCTGCGTCAGGGTGGAGATTCACACGACAAGGATGCCATCCGCCTGGCTGCCAGACGGAATGGCCTCTTCTTCCTTTCAAGGAAAGAATTGAACTTCCTGATAGACAGATATCTGTTCGGCCCGGTTCCCGAGAAGGAGCCTGTCAGGCCACCTGTCAAACCGCATAAGACATACTATGCTGCGGGAGGAGACTATTTCAGCAAAGAGGATTTCCAGCAACTTGAACAGGACGGGCTGGCCGTGGAGATACCCGCTTTCAACAAGGTTCCCGAACCGTCCCAACCGGTTCCGGCAACAGGTGAAGTATCTACCGAATACAGTGGTGCTCAGGACCTGTACACCGAAACCCTTGCAAAAGTATATGCCGACCAGGAGTTTTATCAAAGAGCAATAGATATTTACGAAAAACTAATTTTGTTATATCCAAAAAAAAGTGCTTACTTTGCGTCCCTTATTGAAAAGATTAAAAATTTAAATTAACATAACTATGCAAGCAGCGTATATCACCCTCTCTATCATCATAGTGATTGCAAGTATCCTTCTCACCCTTGTAGTACTCCTCCAGAACTCCAAAGGAGGCGGACTGGCAGCCAACTTTGCAGCCGGCAACCAGACTTTCGGAGTACGTCAGACTGCTGACTTCCTTGAGAAGACAACTTGGGTTCTGGCAATCGTTATCATCGTTCTCTGCGTCGTAGCCACCTTCGTTATCCCTACAAAGGGCGGTGCATACCAATCAAGAGTAAAGAGTCAGATTGAACAGACGGTTCCTGTTGAGGGACAGCCTGAGTTCCCTGCAACCATTCCTGCTACAGAAGAAAGTGCTGAATAGTCCAGAGTGATTGTTAAAAAAACACCGGCCATTTACTGACCGGTGTTTTTTATTGTCTATTACTGTTTATCTTTGGCCTTCTTCAAGGTTGATGCCCCTGTCACATTCACTGATGAAAGCCGGACATCGTCAGGAGCGAAATACTCGCATCTCGATGCTCCTCCTATTTCAACCATCAGATTTTGCGTAACATATATCACACTCTTCGAAGCGCCTCCTTGATCGATTTTCACTTTTGAGGCAGTCATTTTCTTTGCATCAAGCGCTGATGCACCTTCTACATCATACTCTGCGCTGACAGTCTCACCCGAAAGAGCAAGTTTCGAAGCGCCACTTATTTCAATGTCAATATCCGAAGCGTCAGCATTCACTGTTGCCCTTGAAGCGCCATCTATCTCAATTTCGATTTTCGGAGCTTTCAGGTCAAGGCTGTTGATATGGCTCGCTCCGGAGCAGTTTACTTCAATATCGTGCATAGTAGAAGTAAACTTGCCGTTGCTTTCAAGAGAGCTGGCCCCTGCCAATGACAAAGAATAGAGTTCAGGCATCGTTATCCTTACAATAAAATCCTTGTTGTTCTTGAATACCCTCAACTTCCGCGGCAAGTCCTCAAACTTTACACGGAGGCAGCCATCCTGTTTTGTAACTGACAAAAAATCCAGATACTCCGATGGAACCTCGACACTCACGTCAAAGGTTTCACCTTGATTCAGGACAACGTGGAAGGCACTTTTTACAGACACACCGACAAAGTTCCTGTAATCGTACTTCTTTATTACGGTATTCCCTGCAAAAGCGGAGGAAGAAATGGCCAGAACGGCCAGCAATGAGACGATAATTCTTTTCATACTATCATGTTTTTGAGAATAATAATCTGTTTTGAAATTATACTACCGGTATTACTCCAAGTATTGTGAACAAGAAGAATGCCAGCAAAGATACGAACCATACTATAAAACATATCAGACCCGGATGCCATTTTACAGGCTTGAGGTTGAAAAGCAGACGGACTCCACCCCAGATCATAAGAATGAAAGGCAGAACGCAGGACAAAACCAGCAGAATCCTGCCGAAAATCCTGGACAAGGCGGAATTGATTCCGATAAGGAACATCGCATCGAATTCCTGCATTTCATCCGCAAATATCGAACTGAGACATAATGAATCCCAGCCTAAAAAGACAGCGAGACAACTCATCAGCCCCATAATTCCCACCATAATGAGAAGTATTCCGAAAAACAATCTGCATATCTTGCCAAGGACTGTCCAGAATTCAGAAGTCTCCGCGTATCCTGCTGACACATTCAGAGCCCTGCGTTCCTTTTCGGTATGAGGAGACGGCATTATTATCCACAACAAAGGATACAGAATCAGAATTACCGGCACAATGTCCTTCCAAAAGTAATAGTGGTCAGACAATATCATGGAAATAAAGGTCAGCGCCACCCAAACGAGTCTGACAATCACCACATCTACTTTCAGATAGGCCGCCAATCCACTGCACACTCCACCTATTATCCGATGGTATGGATCCCTCATTATCTTTTTGGAAGGCTTGTCGCTCCACCATTTTGATTCGGAAGAGTCATTGTCTGACTTTTCCTGAGGCTGTGGCCGGCCAAGGATTTCAATGACCCTGTTTACCCGGGCTTCACCGACTACGGTGCCGGCTGCCTTCTCTTCAACAAGTATTTCTGCTATCCTCTCCTCAAAAGTATCAATTATCTCCTTGCAGTCAGATGATGATGAATAATGGCTCTCGAGTTCATTGAGATATTGATTCAGCACAACGAAGGCCTTGTCTTCCAGCGCAAAGGCATAACCTCCAATATTTACTTTTTCTATTTTGTTCATTTCTTGATACTTTCTATTGATTCAACAATTTCCATCCAGGCCGCATCCATCTGCCTCAGAGCATCCCTGCCCTTGTCAGTGATGCAATAGTATTTACGGGGAGGACCTTGAGTGGATTCTTCCCAGCGGTATGAGAGAAGCCCTTGATTCTTCTGCCTGATAAGCAATGGATAAAGCGTCCCTTCCACGACAATCATATTCGCATTCTTCAACTCATCGAGAATTGACGAAGCATAAGCCTCCTTCTTGTCCAGAATACAAAGTATGCAGTATTCCAGCACACCGCTTCTCATCTTCGAGCGTACATTTTCAAAAAAGTTCTCCATATCATCACATATTTGAAACCTTAGCCATATTCTCTGCCGTAACCGGCCAGCCTCTCATCTCACATTTATCTGCGGCAGTCACGGCTTTCGGTGCAACAAGCCATATTATGAGGTAAATCCAAAGACCAGCACTTCCACAGAACAGAAGAACAATCATCAGGATTCTCACCAGCAGGACATCTATGTTGAAATATGCCGCAAGACCGCTGCATACTCCGCCTAATGATTTGCGGTCAGGATCACGAAAATACTTGCGTGTACCGGGTGATTTGCTTTCTTCGTTGTTGTATGAAGAGTTATCCTCCCTGCTTCCATCAGGCATCCCAAGTTGGGAGACGATATTTTCGACCATAGTCATATCCACCACCTTCCCTCCATTGGTGAGGAAGGATGATAAAAGTTCGGCTATGCGGCCTTCAATTTCTTCCATTACCTCATTTTTCTGGGAGACATCAAGTTTTTCCTTGAAATGCAGCAAATACTTCTGCAACCTGAGGTAGGCATCTTCATCGATGATGAACGCCTTTCCTCCAATGCCAATGTTTTCTACTTTTTTCATAGCTTCAATATTTTGTTCTTCCTTGCTTCAAGACAACAGAACCTGCTACCGTTCAACCGATATCAATTCACCTGTCTTCCACCAGCTGCAAAAAACTTTTTCGGTAGCAGGTTCTGATCAACACCATTATTTCACGACGCAAAGATATATAAAAAATTTAGTACCTTGTATCACAAAGTACTAAAAATTTACAAAATTTTTCCGGAAACACCGTTTCCAGCTTCTATTGAAGTTGTTTGAAGCAGATACAGCTACTCGGAATCCCTGTTATCCTTTCGATTTCCTGAAGGTTTACCTCTTTTTGAAGGAGCTTTCTCGAAATGCCGGTTCTGAATATCCTTGAGCATTTTACGTCGGAAATTCTCTTCTGAGACGTACATTCTTCCTACTTTCTCAGCCGGAAGGACTTTCAAGAAAAGGGGATAGTACTTCTGAATCAGAGAATACTCCGCTGCACTTGCATCCAGATAGGCATTTATGGCGGAAAGACATTCATCCTTTGTCGATGCCTCATTCTTCGTACACTTCTCCATCTCCTTGAAAGCTTTCACTGTTTCAAGGTGCGCCGCCCTGTTTTCTTTGGAAAACTGATTGTACAGCGGCCAGAACGCAACAGCTTCTTCCGGAGTAAGGTCAATATCCTGAGTGAACCAAGCTATTTTTTCAGAATGGATTCTGTCAGGCATTCTGTCGCCCTTACGGATATCATCCGGTTCCTGCTGTGCGAAAGCACTTGTCAGGGCAAAAGCCAACACTACTGATAAAATAATTCTTTTCATTGCAATTGTGCCAATATATCAGAAAGTTCAAGATATGACATCTTCTCTGTCAAGTATTCGAAAACTTCCTCATCGTTATTTAATGTTTCATCTTCTTCGGAATCCTGCTCCTCAAAAGCATATTCAAGAGTCCTGCCGTCTATGAAACCTTCGTCATAGAGAGCTGAAATCGGGTCCGCCTTCTTTTCCTTGTCAGGTAAAGTACCTGTAAGAGCCAGCACTCCATATCCCATCCCGAAAACCATAGCAAAGGCACAGGCGAGCCCTATCACAGGCTTCAATACAGCAAAGAATCCCTTTCCTTCTCTCTCCGATATTCTTGAATGCACTGAGTCCTCAAGCTTGTCCAGGTAGCCCTCCGGCATCGTGAACGGAGATGTGCGTAAATTATTATCTTCAAATATATCTTCCATAAACAACTGATTTGACATCTGTCAATCAAAAAAGTTTAACTATCAGCAGCTTCCAACATACGAGCCTTGATTTTTTCACAGGCAAAATGATACGAGGCTTTCAACGCACTTTCGGTAACACCAAGAATCTGGGATATTTTCTTGTATGGCAGATCCTGATAGTACCGCATCACGAAAACCGCCTTCTGCCTTGGCGGTAACTTTGCAATGGCTTTCTGCAGTTCAAACTGAATGCTGTCACCGCGGAACGAAGGATCCGAAACAAGCTTGGAGGCAAGGTCCGAAGGCCTCACAACGGACTTGATCCGCTGCTTTCTTAGAAAATTGATTGTCTCGTTGGTGGCAATCCTGTACAACCAGGTATAAAGAGAGGATTCCTCCCTAAAGGATTCCAGGGAATGCCAAACCTTTACAAAAGTGTTTTGAAGACAGTCATCCGCATCATCGTGGGTAAGAGTCATATGCCTGATGTGCATATACAATCTCTCCCCATATTCCCTTATAATGAGGTTGAAGGCTCTGTCAACATCACCGTTGCGATAGAAATCCAATATCTGTTTATCGTCCATCGACAAGTTCGCACGCAGCCGCATATATGTGGTCTGCATCGAGCCCGTATTCCTTCATGAGCTCACCCGGTTTTCCGCTTTGACCGAACCTGTCCTCAACGGCAACGAACCTCATTCTGGCAGGACAGTTGCGGGCAAGGACTCCGGATACAAGTTCTCCAAGGCCTCCGGCAAGAAGATGCTCTTCGGCCACTATCACTTTACCAGTTTTGCGCGCTGACTCTATCACGCATTCCTCATCCAATGGTTTAATCGTGTGGATATTGATCAAATCAACGGAAATACCTTTGTCTTCCAAAGCCTTAGCCGCTTGAACGGCTTCCCAGACAAGATGGCCCGTCGCGATGACAGTCACGTCCTTGCCGTCATTCATCTTGACAGCCTTCCCTATCTCGAACGGTTGGTCCGCAGAGGTGAAGTTGGGAACCGCCGGACGGCCGAACCTCAGATACACCGGGCCGTTGTAAGCAGCTGCCGCAAAAGTGGCGGCCTTTGTCTGGTTATAGTCACAAGGATTTATTACGACCATTCCAGGGAGCATCCTCATCACGCCTATGTCTTCCAACGTCTGGTGTGTTGCACCATCCTCTCCGAGAGTGATGCCTGCATGGGAAGCCGCTATCTTAACATTCGTGTCCGAATAGCATATGGACTGACGTATCTGGTCCATTACACGCACCGTCACGAAGTTCGCAAAACTTCCGGCAAACGGGATATATCCGTCAATGGCAAGACCGGCGGCCATACTGATCATATTCGCCTCAGCTATCCCACATTCAAAGAATCTGTCCGGATGTTCCTGGGCAAACTGGTCCATCTTAAGGGAGCCTCTCAAATCAGCTACAAGAGCCACAACTTTCGGATTCGTCCGGCCCAATTCAGCAAGAGCAGCTCCAAAACCGGAACGCGTATCCTTATTGCCTGTATTGATATAATCCTTCATCTTAAAAATCCCCCATTGTTTCGTCCAACTGGTTCAATGCCGTTTCACATTTCTCAACGGAAGGAGCTTTTCCGTGCCATTCGCAGGTTCCTTCCATATAATCGACACCCTTGCCCATTACGGTATGCCATAATATCATAACCGGCTTTCCGTGTCCGCACAGGCCAGCAGCCTTGTCAAAAGTATCCTTGATGGCACTGAAATCGTGTCCGTCTCCTTCAACCACTGACCACCCGAAACTGCTCCATTTTTCGTTGAGATCCCCGAGGGAAGCCACCTCTTCAGTTGTTCCGTCTATCTGCTGATGGTTCCAGTCCGTCATTGCAATCAGATTGTCTATCTTGTTGTGGACTGCGGACATCGCTGCTTCCCAAATCTGGCCTTCCTGAGACTCTCCGTCACCTATGAGGACATAGACTTTGCTCTTATCCGAATCAAGACGCTTTGCCAATGCAACGCCCATCGCTACGGAAAGGCCTTGACCAAGAGACCCGGCGGCCTGATGTACTCCCGGCAGATTCTGCTCGGTACAAGGATGTCCCTGAAGTCTGGAGCCGAGTTTTCTGAAGGTACTGAGTTCTGAAACAGGAAAATAACCTCTACGTGCCAGAACGCTGTACAGCACCGGCGAAATATGACCTGCAGACAGGAAGAACATATCAGAACCTTTACCGCTGCGGCTCCAAGTTTCCGGAGAAGCATTCATTTGCTTGAAGTAAAGATATGTCAGGACATCCGTACTGCTCAATGAACCTCCCGGATGGCCGGAAGATGCATTTGTCACCATCCTGACAATATCCCGCCTCACCTGAGACGCAATTTGTTCGAGGGAATATTCTATAGCCATAGACATACTGTTACGAAAAGAAAAACAAATATAATCATTATCTTTGCGTCAGTGAAGAAAAAACGTATCTGTTTTGTCAAAATCAAACGGCAGTCCCTATGAAGAACATCAGGAATTTCTGTATCATCGCCCACATTGACCACGGTAAAAGCACTCTAGCTGACCGTATGCTGGAAGTGACACATACTCTGGAAGAGCGCGATATGGAGAACCAAGTCCTTGATTCGATGGACCTTGAAAAGGAAAAAGGCATTACCATCAAGAGCCACGCCATCCAAATGGACTACACATATAAGGGTGAAAAGTACCTTCTGAACCTCATTGACACTCCAGGCCATGTGGATTTCTCGTATGAGGTGTCCCGTGCCATCGCTTCCTGTGAAGGTGCGCTGTTGGTTGTGGATGCCACCCAGGGGATACAGGCACAGACAATCTCAAACCTCTATCTTGCCATAGAACACGACCTGGAGATAATCCCGGTGCTCAACAAGATTGATATGGATGCCGCTATGGTGGACGTCGTCCGTGACCAGGTGACCGATCTTCTCGGATGCGATGACGAAGACGTCCTTCTGGTATCGGCGAAGACCGGAGAAGGTGTACCTGCCCTTCTCGACCGCATAGTTGAAAAGATACCTGCTCCGGTGGGAAATCCGGAAGAACCTCTCCAAGCTCTCATCTTCGATTCCGTATTCAACTCTTTCAGAGGAATAATCGCCTATTTCAAGGTTGTAAACGGCTCAATACATACCGGAGACAAAGTCAAGTTCGTGAACACCGGCAAAGAGTATGACGCGGATGAAGTCGGCGTTCTGAAAATGAAACTCTGCCCTCGCGACGAAATACCTTGTGGTTCTGTGGGATATATCATTTCCGGAATAAAGACCGCCGTGGAAGTCAAGGTAGGTGATACCATAACCCACAGAGAAAACCCTTGCAATGAGGCTATTGCCGGTTTTGAAGATGTCAAGCCTATGCTCTATGCCGGAATGTTCCCTGTCACGGCTGACCAGTATGAAGACCTCCGTTCATCCCTTGAGAAGTTCCAGTTGAACGATGCTTCTCTCGTCTTCGAGCCGGAAAGTTCACTTGCTCTCGGATTCGGATTCAGATGCGGATTCCTTGGCCTGTTGCATATGGAAATCGTTCAGGAGCGCCTGTTCAGGGAGTTTGACATGGATGTAGTTACCACTGTCCCTAACGTTTCTTACAAAGTCTATACTACTCAGGGAGAGTGCATTGACGTCCACAACCCGTCCGGACTTCCTGCACCTACACTTATTGACCATATCGAAGAGCCTTACATTCAGGCTCAGATAATCTCCAAATCGGAGTTTTACGGACCAATCATGAAATTGTGCCTTGACAAGAGAGGCATAATGAAAAGCGAGCATTATCTGACTGCCGACAGGGTTGAACTTACCTATGAGATGCCTCTTTCAGAGATAGTCTTTGATTTCTACGACAAACTCAAGTCCATTTCGAAAGGATACGCCTCATTTGACTACCACCTCATCGGATTCCGTGAAGCGAAGCTGGTCAAGCTGGACATTCTACTCAACGGGGAGCCTGCCGACGCTCTATCGTCACTCATACATCAGGACCACGCCTATGACTTCGGGCGGAGGATTTGTGAGAAGCTCAAGGAGCTCATTCCACGGCAGCAGTTCGACATTGCCATTCAGGCTGCAATCGGAGCAAAGATCATCGCTCGTGAAACCGTACGTCAGGTACGTAAGGATGTGACAGCAAAGTGCTATGGTGGAGATATCACCCGCAAGAGGAAACTTCTTGAAAAGCAGAAACAGGGCAAGAAGAGAATGAGGCAGATAGGACAGGTGGAGGTTCCCCAGAGCGCCTTTATGGCAGTCCTCAAACTTGACTGACATCAAGTATCGGGGGCCGTTCAGAATTTCAGGTAAAAATCACGGGTGAGTGCCTTGTACTCATCCGTGAATTCATTTCCGGAATGTATTGTAATATCTTCTTCCAACGGAGATACTTCTTTCCGTGACAATTCCATCAGCAGACGACGGACGGGAGCCGAAGGTTTTGTTCTGACCCGGCAGATACGGTTCAGATACATTCCCTGCCTTTCGGCCAGATCAATGAAAGCAATCCCCTCTTCCGCAGGAAGGACAACGGCCAGACGGCCATTCTCTGCCAGCAGGCCACTTGCTCCGGATATGATATCATTGTGCGAAAGGGTATCATTATGACGCGCCGTAGTGCGTCTTTCATCCGGGGCCTTCAACGAATTGATGAAATAGGGTGGATTTGAAACGACAAGGTCATACTTCACATCTGGAAGATAGCATCTGAAATCTGCAAGAAGAGCATCAAGACGGTCACTCCAACGGGAATTTGCGAAGTTTGCGGAAGCCTCTTCCACGGAATCACGGTCAATGTCCATTCCTGTTATCCTGGCCGACGGATGTCTCTGTGCAAGCATCAGGGCAATCACTCCCGTACCGGTCCCTATGTCAAGGATTCGGGTCTCTTCTCCGGAAACGTTCACCCATGCTCCGAGCAGGACACCGTCCGTGCCCACTTTCATTGCTGAAAGTTCGTTCTGTACTGAAAACCGTTTGAATCTAAACGAACTGCCCATCATGCATTTCTACCACACGGTCAGACATTTCGGCAAGAGAACGATCGTGTGTCACGATAACGACCGTCACTGAGAAACGGTCACGCAGTTCAAAGAAAAGATTGTGGATATCCGCCTTTGTACGGCTGTCAAGATTGCCGGAAGGTTCATCGGCAAACAACACTTTCGGAGAATTGATGAGAGCTCTTGCTATCGCTACCCTCTGCTGTTCTCCTCCACTGAGCTCGGATGGCTTATGCGTCAGTCTCTGACCAAGGCCGAGCGTTGAAAGCAGTTCTTTTGCAGAGTTTTCTGCATCACGACGACTCCGCTTCGCTATCAGTGCCGGAATCATCACGTTCTCAAGGGCGGTGAATTCCGGAAGAAGATGGTGGGCCTGGAATACAAAACCGACCATCGTATTGCGGAATCTTGCAAGTTGCTTGTCGGAAAGAGAGAAAACGTCCACGCCTTCTATCTCCACGGAACCGCTGTCAGGTCGGGAGAGAGATCCCAATATCTGCAGGAGCGTACTCTTTCCTGCACCGGAAGCGCCGACTATGCTCACCACTTCGGCACTCTGTGCTGTAAAACAAATATCCTTCAGGACCTTGAGGGTCCCGAAGGATTTGCATATATGATTGGCTTTTATCACTAATCTTCCTCTTTTGCCTCTGCCTCGTAAGCCTTGAGGAGCTTATCCTGAACATCCATAGGAACTTGCTGATAATCAATGAAGTTCATTGTGAATGTCGCACGGCCTGAAGTCAGGGAGCTGAGGGTAGTCGAGTACTTGTAAAGTTCGGCGAGAGGAACACGTGCCTTGAGAATCTGGAAACCTTTCTCAGAGCCCATTCCTTCCATAATGCCACGACGGTTCTGGAGGTCACTCATCACATCACCCACGCAGTCGCCTGGAACCATTATCTCAACCATATAGATTGGCTCCATAATCTTAGGACCTGCATTCTTGAATGCATCCTTGAAAGCGTTCCTACCTGCAATGATGAAGGCGATTTCCTTTGAATCAACCGGGTGCATCTTACCGTCATATACGAACACGCGGATGTCACGGGCATAAGATCCTGTAAGAGGGCCTTCCTCCATCTTCTGCATAAGACCTTTCTTGATTGCAGGCATGAAGCTGGCATCGATGGCGCCACCGACAACGCAGTTGTAGAATTCCCAACGGCCACCCCAAGGAAGAGGGAACTCTTCCTTTGACTTGATATTCATAACCTGCTCCTTGCCGTCAATCTTGAATTTGCCGAGAGTATCAACGCCTTCAACGATAGGCTCAATGAGAAGGGTTACTTCACCGAACTGACCTGCACCACCTGACTGCTTCTTGTGACGGTATGTGGCGTTTGCCACCTTGGTGATTGTCTCACGATATGGAATCTTTGGCGCAAAGAGCTCGATATCAATCTTGTAGTTATTATTGATGTTCCACTTGAGAATATTGATATGCTGCTCGCCCTGACCGTTGATGATAGTCTGCTTGAGCTCCTTGGAATATTCTACCACGAGAGTAGGGTCTTCTGCTGAAGCACGGTTGAGAGCTTCTCCAAGCTTCTCCTCATCTTTCTCCTCCACGGCCTTCACAGCGCAACGGTATTTAGCAGGAGGGAATGCAATAGGATCGGTGACTTTCTCATTGCCCGGAGCATTGAGGGTCTGGTTTGTCTTGACAGCTTTCAGCTTGACGGTACAACCCATATCACCAGCTACAAGCTCGGTTACTTTCTCTTTCTTCTTGCCAGCTACTGCGTAGAGAGTGGTGATACGCTCCTTCGAACCGCTTGCCATATTGACAACATCCTGACCTTCAGTAATCTTGCCTTCCATTACCTTGAAATAGGTAACATCTCCGAGGTGCTGTTCGAGAGCAGTCTTGTAAACGAAGAGGGAAGTTGAACCGCTTACGCTTTCCTTTGGAGCAGGAGCAACTTCAGTGATGAATTCCATAAGACGCTTGACGCCGATGTCCTTCTTTCCGCAAGTGCAGAATACAGGATAAACCTCGCCTTTGTCAAAACCTACCTTGAAGCCTTTGTGAAGTTCTTCTTCAGTAAGTTCTCCTGCGTCGAAGAATTTCTCCATAAGCTCCTCATCGCTGCTGGCAGCCATTTCCATAAGCTCGGCGCGCATATCTTCTGCCTTGCCTTTAAGGTCTGCAGGAATTTCAAGTTCCTCACGTGTGCCGTTGTCATCCTTGAAACGGTACATCTTCATCTTGAAGATATCAATGAAAGCATTGAACTCCACACCCGGATTGACAGGGAACTGGATAATCACCGGCTTGCTGCCGAAAGCCTGATGCAGGCTGTCGATTGTATTGTCCCAATTGGCTTTCTCCGTGTCAAGCTGGTTGACGGCAATGATAACAGGTTTGTTGTACTGCTCAGCATAGCGTCCGTGAATCTCAGTACCAACCTCAACTCCCTGACCTGCATTCACAACCATAACGGCTGAATCACATACATTCAGACCCAGCACTGCACCTTCGATGAAATCATCGGCACCGGCTGCATCGATGAAGTTGATTTTGTGGTCCAAAAATTCCGCATACAACGGAGTCGAATAGATTGAACGCTGGTAAAGCTGCTCTACTTCCGTGTTGTCCGACACGGTGTTCTTCGCTTCGACAGTACCTCTGCGGTCAATGACTTTGCCCTCGAAGAGCATTGCTTCGGCCAGAGTGGTCTTGCCACTGCGTGTGCCACCAAGCAGAACAACGTTCCTAAGGCTTTCTGTGGAGTAATTTTTCATTGCTTATAAGTTTGTTTATTATTGAATATTTCAAGGAAATACGAGCCGTTCGGAAATTATTCCAAATAGCCTACAAATTTAACCACATTTTTTGATTTTCACAACAGATTTGCACCGGAGTCCTCGCTTGAAATGAAGAACTTCGCTTGTTTAAGACCATTGTTTGCATTATTCTGTCGTTTTTACTAAATAATTCTTACCTTTGTTTGGTCCAGATAGCCCTTAACGGCATGCGGAGGGCGGGACAAGACATATTCAAGACGTTACTGACGTATATCTTCTGAGCTCAAACTTGGCAATTTGAATCACAAAGGAAGATACGGCAACCGGGACGTCCATTCGCGATGAATCAGAATACTATTTCTCATAGTATCTTCGATATCATCTTGACGTGGGCTATCTGAGTTGCTTATCTCTTTGTGAAGGCAGCCAAGGCCTGAGTTCAAGATAAGCAAAGTAAGACTCCCACGTCTTTTCTATTAACCCTCGGCTGGGGAGTTCCGAATCAGACAAAACAATATGATTATCGTTCAAATCGGACCTTTTCCAGTCAATTCAAATTGTATTCACGGAGGTGTGGAATCTTCTGTTTATGGTTTGGCAAAAGAGTTGGCTAAAACACACACAGTGGATGTTTTTGACCTTCCAAGATTATCAGGAAAAAACATTGTGGAGTATATCGATGGAATGACCATTCATCGATATATGAATCCCGGAAAACACCATAAGGACTCAGCCAGCATAATTCCAGCAATTATTAGAGATATCGTGGCTATCGGACCACACGTATGTCATATACATGGAACTGGCACATTCAGCAAAGAGGTGAAAAATGCTCTTGACGAATATGGAATCAGAACAATCATTACAGTACACGGCATACTGAAAATTGAAAAGCGGAACGCATTGCTGAAATCACCTTCAATCAAAACACTTTATCAGTTCATCTCACAACATGATTCTGAGAAATCCATTCTTAAGAACAGTGATATTATCATTGTAGATACTCAATATGTTGCTGACCAAATAAAAGCGCATTATTCCGTTTCAACGTATCTCAACGTCATACCACAGGGCATCAATCAACAGTTTGCCGAAATAGAATGTTCGGAATCATCAAATATTATTTTATCGGTAGGTACCTTTTCAAGAAGAAAAGGTCATCTCTTCCTTTTGAAGTCTTTTGAAGAATTATGCAAAGACATATCTAACATAAAACTTGTAATAGCAGGCGTTGTGGCTGATGATTCATACTATGAAGAACTTGTTCGAAATCTTGAAAAATCAGAATACAAAAACAATATCCAACTTATGACAAATGTCAGCCAGCAACAATTGTTCGAATTATATAAGAACGCCCATATCTTTGCCTTGCATAGTGAAGAAGAATCACAAGGTATCGTGTTTGCTGAGGCTATGGCAACGGGTCTGCCTGTGGTAGCAACCGCTGTCGGAGGTATTCCATACGTAGTAACAGACCATAAAACGGGCCTTCTTTCGAAATACGGGGATACACGACGTTTTGCTGCTAATTTGAAAAAGATGCTGGGCGAGATCTCTACTTGGAAAGAGTATTCAGCAAACGCGAAAATCGAAGCACAACGTTATTTGTGGAATAATATAGCTAATACTGTATCAAATCTGTATTAAAGTTCCTAAAACAGTTCCTTTTCTTCGGGAGTATGGAAGGAACGGCGGTGATATTTCGTAAGGCCGTACTTTTGGATAGCCTCCCTGTGCTCCTTTGTAGGATAAGCCATGTTCCTGTCCCAGCCATACTGTGGGAATTCCTCAGCTATCCGCCTCATATATTCGTCACGATGAGTCTTTGCGAGGACACTTGCTGCCGCTATGGCCTGTAATTCAGCATCACCCTTGACCACCGTATGATACGGTATCCCGTCACAGGCAGAGAACCTGTTGCCGTCCACAAGGATCAAATCAGGCCTGACGGTAAGTTTCCTGACTGATTCCTGCATGCCTTTGATTGAGGCATTGAGTATGTTGATACGGTCAATCTCCGCAGCATCGATTGCAGTGACAGCCCAGGCAACGGCTTCTTTCTCAATGATGGTTCTCAGCTCATTACGCTGTGCTTCGGTCATTTTCTTGGAATCTTTCAACATAGGATGAAAGAAACCTTCAGGAAGAATCACGGCGGCAGCAAAAACAGGCCCTGCAAGAGGACCTCTCCCCGCTTCATCACAACCGGCAATCAGAATATCCTCACCTGATAGCAAACTTGCCGCCGACTTGATACACCTTTCGAAAACCTTGACCGTTTCAAAGAGAGAAAAAACATCACCTATCCCAGCCTTCTTCCAAATATCACGTTTGAGAGTGTTCTGGCCACATACTACAATCGGTTTCTTGCCATATTTGCGGCAAATGGAAAGAACTCCGTCTATAAGCTTGCCGCAAAGGCTTTGGGAATCGAAACGTCCTTCTGCCGTAATAACCTTTTCCGCACCCGCAATCTTTTCTTCCAGGCCTACCATAGTACTGAACACCTGCCAACCGGGAGTAAGAACGGCTCCTAGGGAATGAAGGGCAGCTCCTACACCTCCTGCTGCGCCTCCTCCGGGAACGGTCGTATCAAGTCCGGCATCTTCCGCAAAAATCCTCATTCTGCGCTCAAGACGCTCCAACATGGCAGGATCGGCACCCTTTTGAGGCCCATACACCATTGTAGCTCCATTGGGACCAAGAAGAGGATTATCCACGTCGCAGGCAACTTCCAAATCAACCTTCTCTCCATTCGGGGTAAACAGGGCGGATTGGGAGAACGCCTCTTTTACAGCCCGCAGCAAGCCTTCGCCTCCATCGTTGGTGGAACTGCCCCCAATGGCAACGACTATCTTTCTGCAACCGAGAGAAGCAGCCTTTACCATAGCAAGGCCCAGCCCGTATGTCGTAGTCACTTCCGGATTCCTTTCTTCAGGACTAAGCATTGCAAGCCCGCATATCTTCGCCATCTCTATGAATGCGGAAGCACCACCATCAAATACAAGCAGAGGAGCCTTCAAAGGCCGCATCAAAGCATCGAAAGTATCGATCCGGACTCTTTCCGAGCAACCCTTCATCGCCTGCTCCATAACCTCAAGAGATCCGTCACCTCCATCTGCCATCGGTACTTTGACAATATCCTGTCGCGGACCACCGACCATCGTACGTCTGAGGGCCGATTCAATGGCATCCGCCACCTCGTCAGCCCTCAGGGAACCTTTGAATTTATCTGGTACTATCAGTATCATACCTGCATCTCAAGTTGCTTTGCTGCTGAGGACAACGCCTCATAGACAGGACCGTCCTCAAGGGCGGAAGGGACTCCCTCGTCACCACCCTCACGTACGCTCTGCACGAGAGGAATCTGACCGAGAAGATTCAGACCGTATTTTTCAGCCATCGCCTTGCAGCCGTCCTTTCCGAAAATATAATAGCGATTGTCCGGCAACTCAGACGGAGTGAACCACGACATATTCTCTATTATTCCATATATCGGCTTGTTAATCTGTGGATTACGGAACATGTTCACTCCTTTTTCCACATCGGAGAGTGCCACGGCCTGAGGCGTACTGACAATGATAGCACCTGAAAGAGGGATATCATGCACCAAGGAGATGTGTATGTCACCTGTTCCTGGAGGAAGGTCGATGAGAAGATAATCCAATTCTCCCCACTTTACCTGAAGTATCATCTGCTTGAGAGCATTGCAGGCCATCGGGCCACGCCATATCAAGGCTTGCTCCGGACGGGCAAAATATCCGATTGACATCCATTTGACGCCATATTTCTCAACCGGAAACATTATCTCCTTGCAATCGTCCGTTATTTCTGCATCAGCGGAAAGAGGTTCCCCCATCTCATCGTACACCTCAACTTCAGGCACGGCTCCTTCCGTTCCTGTCATCTTGGGTACGGACGGCCCGTAAACGTCAGCATCGGCAAGACCGACTTTATAGCCAAGCCTTGCAAGAGTTATAGCAAGATTGACTGCAACGGTGGATTTGCCTACGCCACCTTTTCCGGAAGCGACTGCAACGATGTGCTTGACTTCAGCCAACTGCTCCATACCCAGCTCAAGTCCCCGCTTCTTAGGCTGAGTCTTGGGCTGATTCGGATTGTACGGCCCTTTTATATCCTTTGCATCCATACTATTTCACAGGAGCAGTACTGCGGAGATATAACTCATCCATCTGGACGTCATCGATTCGTGAAGGGGCATCAAGCATCACGTCGCGGCCCACATTGTTCTTTGGGAAGGCAATGTAATCACGTATTGTCTCCTGACCTCCGAAGAGAGCGCATACACGGTCGAATCCGAAAGCAAGACCTCCGTGAGGCGGAGCACCAAACTTGAACGCGTTGATTATGAAGCCGAACTTGTAGTCGGCATCTTCCTTGGAAATGCCAAGAACTTCAAACATACGGCTCTGTACGTCAGCTTCGTGGATACGTATGCTGCCTCCTCCAAGTTCAGTGCCGTTAAGGACGAAGTCATAGGCATTGGCGCATACTCTCTCAAGATCTTCCTTCTTGTCGGAGTAGAAGAGTTCAAGATGTTCAGGCTTTGGAGCCGTGAAAGGATGGTGCATAGCGTAGAAACGCTGGGTTTCGTCGTCCCATTCGAGAAGAGGGAAATCAACCACCCAGAGTGGTGCATACACGTGAGGGTCACGCAGTCCGAGACGGTTGCCCATTTCAAGACGGAGTACACCGAGCATTGTCTGAGCCTTGCGTTTTGCACCGCACAGAACAAGGACAAGGTCACCTGTCTTAGCTTCAACAGCCTCAACGACAGCTGCCAAATCCTCAGAAGTATAGAATTTGTCCACTGACGATTTGATACCGTCCGCACCGACACGGATTGATACGAGACCTTTTGCTCCGACCTGAGGACGTTTTACCCATTCGGTCAGTTCATCAATCTGTTTGCGTGTGTACTGTGCGGCACCTGGGACTGATATCGCACCGACGTATTCCACGCTGTCGAACACGCTGAAACCCTTGCCCTGAACAAGAGAAGTAATCTCGTGAATCTTCATCCCGAAGCGGATGTCAGGCTTGTCGCTGCCGTAATTGTCCATAGCGTCGTACCAGCTCATACGAGTCAGTTTCTCTGGAATGTCCACATTGATGACACTCTTGAAGAGGTGACGCATCATTCCTTCGAAAAGGTTGAGGACATCCTCCTGCTCGACAAAACTCATCTCACAGTCAATCTGAGTGAATTCAGGCTGACGGTCGGCACGCAGGTCCTCATCACGGAAGCAACGTACAATCTGGAAGTAGCGGTCATATCCTGCTACCATAAGAAGCTGCTTGAAAGTCTGCGGACTCTGCGGAAGAGCGTAGAACTCCCCGGGGTTCATTCTTGAAGGAACCACGAAATCGCGGGCTCCTTCAGGGGTGGACTTTATCAGGAACGGAGTTTCTATTTCAAGGAATCCTTTGTCGTCAAGATAATTGCGAACTTCATGCGCCATACGGTGGCGAAGCATGAGAGCATTCTTCAGAGGGTTTCTCCTAAGGTCCAGATAGCGGTATTTCGCTCTCAGTTCCTCTCCTCCGTCAGATTCGTCCTCTATTGTGAAAGGAGGAGTCTGGGCAGCGTTGAGAATCTTCAGTCCGGTGAGCCTGATCTCTATGTCACCGGTAGGTATCCTGGCGTTCTTGCTCTGACGTTCCTCTACGACACCGGTAGCCTGAAGGACATATTCACGTCCGAGTCCGGCTGCAATCTTTGAAACCTCCTCCGGGCAAGTCTCATCCACGCGAAGCTGAGTTATTCCATATCGGTCGCGCAGGTCTATGAAACTCATAGCGCCCATCTTGCGGGCTTTCTGAACCCAGCCCGCCAATGTTACGGTTTGACCCTTCTGTTCAAGCCGAAGTTCTCCACAAGTGTGTGTTCTGTACATATCCTATTTGTTTGTCTATCTTATGTAATTCTCCAATGCACTCATCCATACCTTGTACCCTTCTGCCGTAAGATGCAGTCCGTCAGAGGTGTACTCATCTTTCAAATCATTGTTTCCATCCACCATCGACGGGACAAGGTCTATGAATGTAAATCCATACTTTTCAGCGGCGGCGGCAAGTATTTCGTCTTCAGCTGCTGCACGGGCATTGTACCCTTCATAGAATCTGCTCTTCGGATTCATCGGAAGTATGCTTTCAATATACAGTTCCGTTTCAGGAAGAGCAGTGCGGACAGCTGTCACCAACTTTTCGTATGAAGCCCACAATCCTTCGGGTGTCAGTTCCTTGTCATTGATGAAGTCGTTCGGACCTGTCAGAAGGAATATCTTTTCAGGGTTATGAGATATGACCTCATCAAGCCTCTGCAGGATACCGCCTGCAGTATCACCGCTGATTCCTCTGTTAATAAGGTCCACGTCAGGGAAAAGTTCTCCCCAGGAGGCATTGTTGTTCATACTGTCACCAAGCATCACTACTTTATGGGAATCAGCCGGGCAAGAACTGAATATCGTGGCTCTGGCCTTGTAATAATCGAAGAACTCGTTTTCATAGTTCCATTCCACTGCAACATTCCTGTGCTGTACACCTATCTGGCGCTCAAATACTTGACAGAAGGCGGCATATCCGGCTCCGTTGAGGTGGAGACCTTCGTTGTAACTGTATTTTCCGCTCCTTATGCCGTCACGCATAGGGGTATCGGCATCGATATATTCGAACAGTCCGCTTCTGGAGAGTTCCAAAACCTTGGAATTAAGTTCCTCAATCTTTCCGGCAATCTCTTCAGAAGACGCGATTGCATTGATATAGTACAGTTTCGTTTTCGGGGAAATCTTCGATACACGGTTGAATATTTCACCGATACGCACAACTGAGGTATCAACTTCGACACCTCTTACCACGTCATTGTATCCCACGGAGAGAAACAACTTGGCAGGCTTTCCCTGTGCTATCTTGTCAATCCGGTAAAGCACGTGTTCAGTGCCATCGTATGTAATACCTCTGTTCTTGATATTATTCATACCGAAAAACTCGGTCCAGAGGCCCCTGTCGATGTAGTCATCGCCAACCATCACGATATCATTCTCCACTACAGGAATCATATCATACATTCCGAACTTCTCGGTAAAATAGGTTGCATTCTTGTAGTAGGAAGGTTCCGGGACCTGTTCGAGAGCCGGCTCCTTCTGTCCGCATCCTGAAAGGGCGGCGAGAACGACACCCATTGTCATAAATAATCGTTTCATTTATTGTTGGTTATTATTGGTTATACATTGAACAGGAAATGCATTATATCTCCGTCCTCCACAACATAATCCTTGCCTTCGCTGGCAAGTTTTCCAGCCGCACGGCAGGCCGATTCGCTCTTCAGCTTGACGAAATCCTCGTATTTGATGACTTCGGCACGGATGAAGCCCTTTTCGAAATCAGTATGGATTACACCGGCAGCCTGCGGGGCCTTGTCGCCTTTGTTGATGGTCCAGGCACGGCACTCATCTGCTCCGGCAGTGAAGAAGGTCTGGAGGTTCAGAAGAGAATATGCTTTCTGTATCAGGCGTACCATACCGCTTTCCTCAAGCCCTATTTCCTGAAGGAACATCTGTTTCTCCTCGGCATCTTCCAATTCCGCTATTTCAGATTCTATCTTGGCCGATATGACGAGTATTCCTGCTCCTTCCCCTTTTGTCGCCTCCCGCACGGCATCCACATACGCGTTGCCAGCCGCTGCTGAATTCTCATCCACATTGCACACATACATCACCGGCTTGTCGGTAAGAAGGCAGAACTCACGGGCAATCTTCCTTTCGTCAGGAGTATCGAGCTGCACTTCACGTGCATTGCGGCCCTGTTCCAGCACAGCTTTGTATTTGAGAAGGACATCCAACGCCTTCTTTGCCTGCTTGTCACCTCCTGTCTGTGCCTGCTTCTGAACTTTGTTGATACGGTTGGTTACGGTCTCCAGGTCCTTTATCTGAAGTTCGACGTCAATCACCTCCTTGTCACGGACGGGATCCACACTGCCATCAACGTGAGTTACGTTCTCGTCATCGAAGCAACGCAGTACATGCAGGATGGCATCCGTTTCACGGATATTGGCAAGAAACTGGTTTCCAAGGCCTTCCCCTTTGCTTGCGCCCTTCACCAGACCAGCGATGTCCACAATTTCGACTGTCGCAGGAATGGTCCTTTTCGGATGACACATATCAGTAAGGACGTTCAGCCTCTCATCGGGAACAACAGTAGAACCAACGTTCGGCTCAATAGTGCAGAACGGAAAATTCGCAGCCTGAGCCTTTGAGGAACTGATACAATTGAAAAGAGTGGATTTACCGACGTTCGGCAACCCTACGATACCACATTTTACCGCCATTGCAAAAGAATTTGAATCTGCAGGAATCCACCGTCATCCGCAAAACGCATCACTCACCCGGATTCCAACTTGCAAAATTAGCAAAAAACAAGGAATCTGATTTGACTATTTGTAAAGTTCTGAAATGAATGCGTTGTAATCTTTGACCTGGCTCCTGTCAAACTTGCGGGCAGCCTTGAACATCTTCCTTTGAAGAGATTTGTCGCGCTTGGTAAGGACATCCCAACTGTCCACGTATTTCCAATAGAAATGGTCAGGATAGTTCTTGCGGAAATCCTTGTTGTCCACAAGATGCTTCGCTTCAGCTTCAGCAGGAGTCGAGTAACGGCCGAAACCTGCAGGAACCTCGGTGATTCCGAGATACCAAGGAACGAATACACTTACGTTCGGACGGCCCATTGCATTCCACGCCACACAGCCCTCCTCAAGAGGCAGCCATCCACGAAGATGGAACACGGTTGCCAGAATGGTTCCCTTGTTGCAGATGACAGGAAGAGAGAGAGCCTCCATCATCTTCTCCAATGTGACAGGCTTCAGAGGTTTCAAGGCAATCGGTTCCCTGTCTCCCTTCTCCCTTCCAAAGAAATGACGGTAGGCATTGTTGTGACGGATATGGTTGTTCTCATTCTGCAGGGTCTTCTCAGAGGCATAGGCGAGACGGAAAGAAAATTCACCGTCTTTTGCAGGATTATACCATCCACGGCTTATTGCATAGTCCACAATATCCGGGGAACCTGCAAAGTTGGCCTTGTCCGAAAGATCTACCTTACCTATGACGTAATAGTTCGGAATCGTCATCACGCAGTCGTCCGGAACTCTCTGCGCAACCCAGTGCTTGCCTTGTACGACGGAGCATATCCAACCCTCTTTAGTGTCAGCAATCACGTATGTCCTTCCGCTTCCACGATAACCGTATTTCTCAACCATATTTCCGATTATTGAAACGGCTTCTCTTGCTGAATGAGCCTTCTTGGCCACAGCAACACGTACCTCATACAGCACACCTCCATCTGTAAGCTCACCTTTGTCTTCACGTGAGCCGCAGCCGTCGGAAGCGATACATACGCCATATTCATTGATGAAAGAATCAGCTTGTTCCATTCTCGGGAATTCGAACCAAAGATATCTCACATTGTCCTTCGAAGCTGGAACAGCGTAAATGTTGAGCATCTGCTCACCTCCATCGTCCTCATTGTGGGCCATCATCACAGAGCCATCCGCCGTGGCCTTGCATCCGGCGATGATGCCAAAACAGTCCAAAGTCTGTGAGTTAAGGGTGACAGATGAAGAAAATACAATAGTCAATGCAATCAGCATTGAAGTAAGAAAGTGTCTCATTGTTGTTTGTTTTATTTACACGAAGATAAGAAAAAAACAGCAAAGGACAACCTGTATAATCTTCTGATTTGATTACACGAACACTTTCTTGAAACGGAAAGTCCAGTCCGTCAGTACAGGAGAAGTGCCTGTATGGTCAATCTTATAGAATCTCTGGTTTGTGGTTGCAGAATCAAGAGGGCCGAACTCATCGACATACGGTCCGACTTTCACGAAATCCAGGACATCTGTCATACCAAAAGATTCGGCATTTTCAAGGCTCCGTCCTGAATACCAGCAAACTTTCAGGGAAGGGTACTCGCTATGCAGCCAGTTTGCAAGGCCCTTGACAAAGGCAGGATCTGCATCTCCTCCCATAAACGACACACAACTGATTCCCGGGCTCTCATCTATCAGGCTCTTCAACGCACTTTCATCCAATGTGTTTCCGATATCCTGCGTCAGATAGGAAGAGTGGCAGCCCGGGCACTTCACCGGACAGCCACTTATGTTTATCGCGAGAGATATCTCTTCAGGAACCTCCCTGAAGACTACTTTAGTATCAACGTACTTCACTGTTTGTCCCTCTCTTAGAACCAGTTTCGGAATGGTTCCTATTTGACTTCCTTCGCGTAATACCTGTTCTGAGCTTCGAAATGACGGTACTTGTCAAAATCATCGACAGGACGTAGGAATCCTATGACCCTTGTCCACTGGCGCATCGGTGCACCACATTTCGGACAGGTAGCCAACGGAGCCTTCACTATATGATGGCACAAAGAATTGGTACATTCACTGTTTGGCACATTGAATGTAAAATATGACGTTCCTTGCGCTATGGCAAAATCTATCAATTTGAGATACTGATACTTCGACAGATGTTCCTCAAGGTTGCAATGCAAGCCTACTCCTCCGTCGAGCAATTCCGTGAACTCACGCCCGTGCAGACGGAACTTGTCAAGCACGGAAGTTTCCGGATCATCAGCAAGATAGAAGTATGAATTGTAGAGGACTCTGCCCTCCGGAACCCAGTATCCTTCAGCCTTGTCCCAATTGTAGTTCTTTGAACTCAGACCCTCTGCAGGGACAAATTCCTGATTGAACTGGAAATTCCTGTCTTTTGAATGGAGTTTGTTCTGTTCACTGATGGTACCTGTTATCAAACGGCAGAACTCCATATACGGCTTGTTGTAATTGCACTTGAGCCCCACAAATTCGGCTGCTTCATTGATACCGTTCACCCCTATCGTGCTGTAAAGCTTGTTCATCTTTATGTAACCGGCCTTGGACGCATTGAGCATTCCAGCTTTTTCGGTTTCATAAAGCATTGTCTTGTAAGCGATATGATACTTGTAAATTCTCTCGAGGATAGAAATGATGTACTTCTTGAAGTCCCCCTCAAGATCGAAGAAATGGTCTTTCAGGTACTCTCTGTCAACATCCTTCTCCTTTGACCAATTCTGAATTATCCTGTTGAGGTTGAGAGTGATGACGTTGGCACTTCCGGTCTGGACTCCGGTCAGGCCGTTTGTGAAAGTGAACACATTCTCCTGAATCTCATTGCGGAGACGGCAGCAACTTGCAAGTCCGTTAGGGTTGTCGGAAATGTATGTGAAGAAAGAGTGTCCTTCAGCATACATCTCAGCAGTGAAATCCTTGTATTCCTTGTCGATGATGTCGTTGCCGTTCGAAAGCAGAGCCATGGTCTCGACAGGGAAGGTAAGCAAAGTCTTTGACCTTTCGTTGTTGAACCACTTCATGAAGAGTTTCTGAAGATAACTTACTCTTTCCCAAGAAGGTTTTGTCCCGTCAGGAAAGCAGAAGTCGTCAAAAAGAGCGTGCCAGTAGTTGCTGTCATAGTAGCTGATATTGGTGAAAGGAGACTGGTAGCTGCGGTTTCCGGCAGGCTGATTTATTCCATAGACTATCTGCTGGAATGACTGCTTTATGGTCTCTTCTATCGTTCTCTTCGGGTAGATTGAAGCCGGTTCTTCAGTACGTTTGTGGTAGTCTTCCCCGAAATCCTTCACACAGTAGAAATCGACGACATTGAAAAATTCTCCGAATGCCACCGCACCCTTGCACTGGGCTGAAAGCAGGAAGGCAAGATTGCAGAACTGTCCGCAGAAACTGCTCAGGTTCTTCGGAGCAGTCGCACCGAGCCCGTCCATCCCGTGTGTGCCCTCCATAACGAGAGGATAAAGGGAAACGGCTTCACAATAATTCTTTATTGCAGGAGAAGATGCCTCATCGTGTATGTAGATGATATGGCTTTCAAGGTCCTTTTCATACTGCTCCGAAACTTCCGGGAAAAGTTCCTTCAGTTTCTTCTTCATCCTGTAACGATGTATCTGACGGTTGAGAGTCTTGTAGACTTCTCCATCGAGGTTTGCCACGTTCTTTATCGATACGTTGGCATTCGCATCGGTTTCCGAAGAAGATGCCGCATTGTCGCAGGACTGGGCATACTCGTCCATATAATCCACACGCTCCTTGATGAAACGGAGGTCCTTATGCTTCTCGCGATAGAGAATATAAGCTTTTGCAACGACGAAATGCTTTTCATACATCAATTGCGTTTCGATTATATCCTGCAGCTTTTCGACCTTGAAAGTATAATCATCATCGAACATTCCGAAAAGATGAATCAGACTCTGGAGGAATTCATCAGGCATCTTTTCCCTTCCGCAGGCAACAAAAGCGGAATTCACGGCTTTTTCTATCTTGGAAAAGTCAAAATTCTGGATCTCACCGTTTCTCTTGATTACTTTCATACCATCAAAAATATTACGTCTCGATTATATATCGTTTTCTATTATTTAACACACTGAATTAAAGAGTGTTACATTATATCTCCACCAAATCTCACACCGAAGGGACACCCATTGTCCTATCTATGACGGGACAAAGTGACATCAAAGTTAAGTATGGTTGTCCCTTCAAAAATGGAGGTGCGGCCGTGAATAATGAACAACTTATTCACAATGCCGCACCTGAATATACAGAACGCGTTTTTTGGAAAAACACGAAAATGCCCGGTAGGAAAAACTACATTTTATGTATTTTCTTGAAGAGCGGTTTCATACTGATCTTCTCGCTCACAATATCGTGGAGTTTTTCTACAGGAATGCGTTCCTGCTGCATAGTATCACGATAACGTATTGTAACACAATTATCTGTAAGTGTATCGTGGTCGATGGTTACACAGAAAGGAGTGCCGATGGCGTCCTGACGGCGATAGCGCTTCCCTATACTGTCCTTCTCGTCATACTGGCAGTTGAAATCGAACCGAAGGGTATCCATTATTTCACGAGCCTTTTCCGGCAGACCGTCCTTTTTCACCAACGGAAGAACGGCAAGCTTGACCGGAGCTATGCAGGCAGGAAGACTGAGCACGACGCGGTCCTCTCCATTCTCAAGTTTCTCTTCGTGGTAAGCAGATGAAAGGATTGCCAGGAAAGTACGGTCAAGACCTATCGAAGTCTCGATGACATACGGAGTGTAGCTTTCGTTTGTTTCAGGATCGAAATACTGAATCTTGCGACCGCTGAACTTCTGATGCTGGCCAAGATCGAAGTTTGTACGGCTGTGGATACCTTCAAGTTCTTTGAATCCGAACGGGAACTCGAACTCTATGTCAGTTGCTGCATTTGCGTAGTGGGCGAGCTTTTCGTGATCGTGGAAGCGATACTTCCCGTCACCGAGGCCGAGAGCCTTATGCCATGCAAGACGAGTCTCTTTCCATTCCTTGAACCATTTCATCTCTTCGCCCGGACGTACGAAGAACTGCATCTCCATCTGTTCGAACTCCCTCATACGGAATATGAACTGACGCGCTACTATTTCATTGCGGAACGCTTTTCCTATCTGTGCTATTCCGAACGGAATCTTCATACGCCCGGTCTTCTGCACGTTGAGGAAATTGACGAAGATTCCCTGAGCGGTCTCAGGACGAAGATAAATAGTACCCGCCTCATCTGATATATTTCCAAGCTGGGTGCTGAACATAAGGTTGAACTGACGGACTTCCGTCCAGTTCTTGGTTCCACTGATAGGGCAGGCTATCTCACAATCAATGATTATCTGGCGAAGTTCCTGAAGGTTGTTCTCATTGAGAGCCTTAGTCATACGGGCGTGAACCTCGTCATATTTCGCCTTCGTACGGAGGATGTTCGGATTGGTTGCACGGAACTGCTCTTCGTTGAACGCATCACCGAATTTCCTGCGGCCCTTTTCAACCTCCTTGTTCATCTTTTCTTCCAGTTTCGCAAGATACTCTTCCAGAAGGACGTCAGCACGATATCGCTTCTTGGAGTCCTTGTTGTCGATCAAAGGGTCGTTGAAAGCTCCAACGTGTCCGGAAGCTTCCCAGATCCGAGGATGCATGAAGATGGCTGAATCGATACCGACTATGTTGTCGTTCAGGTGTACCATAGCCTCCCACCAGTATTTCTTGATGTTGTTCTTCATCTCAACACCCATCTGTCCGTAATCATATACAGCGCTCAGGCCATCATAGATTTCGCTTGACGGGAAAATGAATCCGTACTCCTTGGAGTGCGCAATAAGATTCTTGAAAATTTCTTCCTGTGTCATATCATAAAGTATTTAACAATTCTGTTACAAAAGGCCTTCCGACCACTTGAGGATGAGGTATTGTCAATCTTGGAGTATTCATCTCCAAGTCATCGAACTTGAGGATGTCGATATCGATAATCCTGTCCCTGTATATTCTTCTACCTTCAGCATCATACTCCGCATCATGTTCGGGACGTCCAATCTCCTTCTCTATCCTTTGGCATATATCCAACAATCCTTCAGGAGAAACGGAGCACTGGAACGCCACCACCTGATTGAGGAATGCGGGACCTTCAAAACCGATGGACTCAGTCTCGATGATGTCCGAACAGATAAGGTCACTCTTGAGCTCCTCTGCAAGAAGAGCACGGGCGCGGTCAAGATTCCACTCCCTGTCACCCAGATTCGTTCCCAACAATACGTATATCATCTACAACAATCCCAATTCAAGCATTGCCTCCTCACTCATCATTCCCTGATTCCATTCAGGTTCGAAAACAAGTTCCACCTGAGCATCAGTCACCTTCGGCACATCCATCACCGCATCCTTCACTTGCTGCACCACCTCATCCGCAATCGGACAGTTGGGCGCAGTCAGGGTCATCTTTATGGATACTTTGTTATCGTCATCCACATCAATTGCGTAGATAAGCCCCAAATCGTATATGTTCACCGATATTTCAGGGTCATAGACTTGTCTGAGAGCCCTGATGACATCTGCTTCAAGCACGGTACGTTGCTGCATAACCTTTTATCTTTTCCAACATTGACACCAGACCGTTCGCACGGGTCGGTGAAAGATTCTCCTTAAGACCAATCTTTGCTATGAAGCCTGCATCGGAAAGGAGTATATCTTCAGGTCTCTGGTTGTCGTAAACACGCACCAGGAGGGAAATGATTCCTTTCGTAATGATGGCATCGCTGTCAGCCTTGAAACGAAGACATCCATCCTCCATCCGGCAGGACAGCCACACACGTGACTGACAGCCGTTTATCAGGTTCACTTCTGTCTTGTCAGCCTCGTCAATCATAGGGAGGCTCTTTCCAAGTTCAATGAGATACTCGTATTTCTCCATCCAGTCGGAAAAAACTGAGAACTCTTCGACTATCTCTTCCTCTATTTCTTTTATCGATTTCATATCATCTCAACATAGAAAGCACCCGTTTCAGTGCTTCGACAAAACGGCAGCACTCCTCAAAAGTATTGTACGGAGCAAACGAAGCACGTACTATTCCCGGTACACCAAGAACATCCATCAAAGGCTCGGCACAGACGTGGCCGCTTCTGAGAGCAAACCCCAATTTGTCCATTATCTGAGCGATATCGGAAGGATGGGTCCCATCCACCGTGAAGGAGAACAACGGTATTTTTCTCTCACGACCCGCAGGATTTCCATAAAGGTGAAGGCCCTCTATCTTAGGAAGTTCATCCATAAGATACGGTACAATCCTATCATCCATCCCTGCTTCAAGAGCGAAATCAAGCGCAGGTGCAAAACAAGCCGCCGCAACATAATTCGGAGTTCCTGCTTCATATTTCAACGGAAGAGGAGCATATGTGGTCTTTTCAAACGTAACCTTGTCGATCATGTCCCCACCTCCCATATACGGCGGCATCTCTTCCAGAAAAGTCTTCTTCCCATAGAGAACTCCTATGCCTGTGGGAGCATATATCTTATGACCTGAAAAAGCATAGAAATCACAATCGAGCGCCTGAACATCAACTTTCTGATGAACGATACCCTGAGCTCCGTCCAAAGCCACCGGAATACCTTTCGAATGAGCTTCACGAATAATCTCCTCAACTGGATTGACTATTCCAAGGACATTGGACACGTGCGCCACCGAAACGAGTTTCACTCTCCCGTCAAGAACTTTGCGGAACTCATCCATACACAGTTCGCCACGTTCATCAACAGGTATCACTTCAAGGGAAGCGCCCGCTTTTGAAAGAGCAATCTGCCAGGGGACTATGTTGGAATGATGTTCCGCCTGCGATATGACAACCTTGTCACCTTTGCCGACGTAACGTTCTGTAAAACAAGTGGCGAGCAAGTTAAGCGAAGCAGTGGTGCCGCTCGTGAGTATTACGTTCTCCCTGCCGGGCGCGTTTATGAACCTGCGAACAGCTTCCCTTCCATCTTCATAATACTCAGTCGCCTCCCCGCTGAGAGCGTGAACTGCGCGATGAACGTTGGCATTCGACTCCCGGCAAATCCTCTCCTGAAGTTCCAAGACCTTCAGAGGACGTTGCGAAGTCGCGGCATTGTCAAGATAGACAAGCTCTTTACCGTAAACTTTACGCCCAAGAACAGGAAATTGCGACCTTATATCCATAATCCTGCAAAAATAAGAATTTGTTTTGAAATGATTCACGAAAAACAAATTCTAACTATTTTTACGATAAAATTGAGACCGGCAACTGACCCGGCTCCAACTATTATCAGCTATGTACGAATATATCAGTGGCAGACTCGATGAAATCGCCCCGACAGAAGCAATTATCGAAGCAGGAGGAATAGGTTACAAAGTTCTTGTATCCCTCACTACGTTCTCCGCACTTCAGAACAGTAAAGGAGAAAACGTAAGGATTTTCCTCCACCATCAGGTCCGCGAGGACGATGAATCACTGTACGGTTTTTCAAGCAAGGACGAAAGAACAGTTTTCACACATCTGATATCAGTTTCAGGTGTCGGGACCGGCTCTGCAAGGATGATTCTTTCCTCAATGAATTCCGATGAAGTCCGCACTGCCATCCTCTCGAACGACGTGAATAAATTCAAGTCCGTCAAAGGAATAGGCCTGAAGACGGCCCAACGCATCATCCTTGAGTTGAAGGACAAGATCGGAAAGGGCGGTGAAGAATTCACGTTCGACAGTACACCTGCATCCTCCCCTGTCCGCGACGAAGCCCTCAGTGCCCTGTGCCTGTTGGGATTCCCGAAACCGGCAGTGGAGAAAGTGCTTGCATCCCTGCTTAAGGAGAACTCATCATACACTCTTGAGGAGCTTATTAAGAAAGCTCTCAAGGCTCTTTAGCACTTGCTTAGAACCTGTTCTGAAAAATCTTTCCATATTTGGAAGTTTTTACGTAAGTTTGCATACACTGAAACTAACAACCAAACAATATCAATTATGAATACACCTGCTGAACTTAAATACACCAAAGATCACGAATGGGTGCGCGCTGAAGGCGACGTGGCAGTAGTAGGAATCACCGATTTTGCTCAGAGCGAACTTGGAGACATCGTTTTCGTTGACATTCAGACAGTCGGAGACACCATCGCAAAGGAAGAGTGCTTCGGCACAATCGAAGCTGTAAAAACCGTCGCCGATGCTTTTATGCCGGTATCCGGAGAGATCCTCGAAATGAATCCTGAACTCGAAGGAGCTCCTGAACTCGTCAATTCAGACCCTTACGGGGAAGGCTGGATGATCAAAGTCAAGATGTCAGACCCTTCAGAACTCGACACACTTATGGATGCCGCTCAATACACAGCCATCTGCAAGTAAGACAACCTTATTTCACATAAAAGCCGACCTCAAAAGGGCCGGCTTTTTCAATTATTAATGTCGGAATCAATACCTACATCTGCGCCTTGAAGAAGGCCCAGATTTCAGATACGGTGTCGATATCATCAAGATGCCAGGAGTGCGGGCCTCCTGCAACTTCATAAAGACGGACCTCCGCAGCTCCGCCCAGATACCTGTGAAGGATTATCTGTCGCGAAGACTCTTTCAACAGAGGAAGATTCTCGATGACCTCATATGTACACTTGTTTGCGGCGCAGATTCTTCCTACAGCAAGAGGTACCGAACAGTAAGCTCCCCAACCACCGGTATTTTCAGGATCCCCATTCCACATCGACACACGGTCTGCAGTGCCGTGAATCTCCATAAACGGTACAGGCTTGGAAGGAGCTGGCCGTTCTTCTACCAGCCAGTTCATCGTAAGACCTGCCACCGAAGCTATGGCCCGGAACATTTCCGGCCTTTCACAAGCCATAATATAGCACATCTCTCCGCCATTCGACATACCGGTAAGGAATACGTTATCCCTGTTCAATCCATATTTGCGGCACATCTTCCTGACAAGAAAAGATACAAACGCCACATCATCTGTCCCGAGGCCTTCCTGGTTCGGATAACGTACATTCCATCCACATTCTCCTGACGGATCCTTAAAGCCTTGCGGTATGCAAAGCACAAATCCCTCTTTTCTCGCAAGGTCCACCATTTCCGGACGATATCCCCTTGCAGAGCCCCCATATCCGTGAAGAAGGACCACCAAAGGCCTCTCCGCAGCAATCGAGTCAGGCACAACAACAAAGTACTCCCTCTCATAACCTTGGAAACGTACCTTCTCATAGGAAGGTTCCTGTGCATAAAGAGAAACACACAGGAAAACGGCAATTATTGCAAATACAAGCCTTCTCATACTTCCATTATTGATTTCTGGGTGGGATTCTGATTGAAGCGGACGTACGCCTCTGCATACTTCACACCTATTTCCAGACCACGGAACTTTTCCATTACCAGGTGATATTCCGGATACCAGCTATCAACGTCCTGACTTTTATGACACTGCAGAGCCTTGACTTTCAAATCGTGATATTCAGAGATATCGACCCAGTCAGTAGGGGCGAATGTCTTGCTCTGCAGGCCTGTCATCGCTTCGTGATAGAATATGTCATAGAATTTTCCTATGCGCCGCCAGGTATCCACAACAAGCACAGAGCAATTGACGTGATCCCGATGGCTGTCTATAGGCCAATGCACAAGCACGGCATCAGGATGTTCCCTGGAAATCAACTCCTGCATCTCGATGTAGCGGCTCTCGTTGATTTCGCTTGCCCCATCTATCTGATTCATAAATATATATCTGACGCCCATAGCCTTGCAGGCTGCAATGGATTCGGAAGTACGTATCCTTGCAGATTCCTCCAGACTCACATCGGCAATGCCTCTCTCCCCTTTTGTCAGATAAACAACCACGACATCGAAACCTTCGGCTTTCATACGGCAGATGGTTCCTCCGCAGCAACTTTCAGGGTCATCGGGATGGGCCCCAATCACAAGGACTTTCTTCTTTTTGCCTTTCTTTGCGGAATCCGGGTCAGACAACGGCTTTCCCGCAATGGATTCGACCCCAAGAAAAGATGCGCCGGCGACAGTTGCGCCGGCCATCTTCAACATTTTCCTTCTGCTTATTTTTCCCATACCGGATATGCTATTCAGGTTTGTATTCCAGGATATCACCCGGAGCACAATTCAGTGCATTGCATAGTGCGGACAATGTTGAAAACCTTACCGCCTTTGCCTTGCCTGTCTTCAATATGGAAAGATTGGCAGGAGATATCCCTATCTTCTCAGCAAGCTCCCCGGAGGACATCTTCCGCCGGGCAAGCATTACATCTATGTTTACAACTATTGGCATATCTGTTATTCCTCACTGGTTTCCACAGCATCGGCAATCTCCGTATTCTGCTGCTCATTCGAGCCTTTGAGGTAATTAGGAAGATTCATACCGGCCATCTTGAAAAGGTCGTCGAGAGGAGGAACCGCACCCATCATACCGGAAATGAAATTGGAAGTAGCTGTCTTTCCATTCTTTGCATTACCTCCATCCCAAACGGTGACTTTGTCTATCTTGATGCCCTTGACTGCTTCCACCTGAGTCCTGACGAGTTCAGGCAGCTTGTCTGAAATAAGCATCGTGATAGCATCTTTTGCATCTCCCTTCGCGGCCTCCACAAGACGGTTGAAACCTTCCGCCTGCTTTGACAGGATTTCAAGGGTTCCGCGAGCCTGTGCATCCATCTTTGCAAATATTGCATCCGCCTCACCTTTTGCTTCGCGGCGCATTTTCTCTGCCTCCGCCTCAGCGGCGATGATCATCTTCTGCTTTTCAATCTCAGCACCGACAACAATATTTGCCTGCTGGGTTGCCTTCTCTCTTTCTGCACGGGCAAGTTCAGCGTCACGTTCGCTCTTGTATGCCTCTTCAAGAGCCTTGGCGGCCTGAACCTTCTCGGCTGCCACTGCAAGGCGTTCAGCTTCAGCTGATTTTTCACGTCTCATCGCATCAGAATTGGCGATTGCAATCTTTGAATTGTTCTCACCTTCCACTGCAAGTGCGTTTGCCTCAGCTGTCTTGATACGGGTGTCCCTTGTAGTCTCTGCTATACGGATATCCTTGTCCCTGTCGGCCTCAGCCTTACCTATCTCACCATAACGGTTCTGCTCTGCAACGCTCTTCTTGGCGTCATTTATCGCCTTGGCAGCAGCTTCCTTACCGAGAGCCTCGATATAGCCGGACTCGTCCCTGATATCGGTTACGTTCACGTTGATGAGCTTGAGACCAATCTTGCGGAGTTCTGCCTCAACGTTTGTGCTGACATTTGCGAGGAATTTGTCACGGTCAGCATTGATTTCTTCAATATCCATAGTGGCGATGACAAGACGCAACTGTCCGAAAAGGATATCCGTCGCAATATTGCGGATATCGTCTGTAGTCAAACCGAGAAGACGCTCGGCTGCGTTGGTCATACTGTCCTGCTCGGTGCTGATACCCACCGTGAAACGGCAAGGGACGTCCACACGGATATTCTGCTTTGAAAGAGCGTTCGTAAGATTGCACTCAATGCTGATAGGGGTAAGGTCAAGATATGAATAGCTCTGGAAAACAGGCCAGATGAAAGCTGCACCTCCGTGGATGCATTTTGCTGAATTGTTCTTCCCTGTCTTTCCGTATATTACGAGAATCTTGTCGGAAGGGCAGCGGCGGTAACGTTTGAGAATCGCGGAGAAAGTAACAATCACCACGAAAACGAAGATAAGAATGAGATAAATCGGCATATCTTTGATTTTTAAATGATTATTGAATTTTGTCTTTCAACGAGAAGAGTATTTGCATCCAAGACCTCCACAACTGTCACAGGAGCGCCGGTAGGAATTTCCTCTCCGTCTGTCATCGCATTGTATTCACGTACGGAATCGTTAATGGAAATCTGCACCTTCCCCTCACCGGAACGACCTTCAGGAATCTTGAGGTATGCTGTACCATAGCACCCGACCGCAGACTTGAACACGTTGATGGTCCCTGACTGCTGCATATTGGACAGAAACTTGAAAATGTACATTACTGCCACGACCAGGCCTATTCCACACACAGCGGATATAACCATCAGAAGACCTGTTGAACCAATCTGAGGTCCAAGAAGAATGGCAGTCCATCCGAAACCGAGGCAGAATACCACGAGATTCCGGAATGTATAAAGATTTGCTCCGTCACCGGACGGAACGTCATCCATATTCATATCGAAGTCGGAAATGGCTCCGTCAGTGTCTGCCCCGATGAAAGTCAGGACGCTTTGGATGACAAATATCAAGGAGGAAGCAAGCGTGATGCTCCAAAGAATTTTTGAGAACAAACTCAATGATGTCCACCAGTCAATCATAAAAAAAGTATTTAATTTTTTACAAAAATAAATATTTATATCGAAAAACAATAAGTTTTTTATATTATTTTCAAAAATTTATCGTTTTTCCCCTCCAACCATTCAGCAAATATCCTTGCGGCACTTTCTACCTTGGCTGCGCAAGGGCGAATTTCGTAATATCTGGCATTCCTTTCGGAAGGAGTGAAGTCGCCTTTAGGGATGGGCCCCTTCAATCCAAGCAGTTCAGCACATACTATCGAACCGTTCTCTTTCCGGAAAGATTCCACAAGTTCCTGAACGACCTTGTAACATTCTGCCTTACCCTCCCTGGAAGGTTCTTCGTTCCCCTCAGCCATTCCGGCAAGGATCACCAAACCGGATACTGCGCCACACATCATTCTCATCTTTCCTACACCTCCGCCGAAACCGGAGCCTAACTTCAAAGCCTGTTTCTCAGTAAATCCGTATAAATCTGCAAATGCCGCAGCAACACTCTGCCCGCATCCATAACCTTCCATAAAGAGAGAGACGGCCCTTTGAACTCTTTTTTCCAATTCCTGATTCATAATGGCATAGATCTGTGATTCCTGACTACTCTTAGAACCTGTTTTGAAATGGTTCTTACAAATTTAGCAAATATTTGTAACTTCGCACCGGCAAAAAAGAAGACTGCGTAATCATGAAAAAAGAGGAATCATTCCTATCCCGTCTGTCGTTCAAATGTTTTGAAAAATTCATCTTTTTCATTGTCAAAGTTTTCTGTAATCCGAAGGTGTACTTCGAAAAAGAGACTGAAAAAGGCAGACCTACGCTTGACGGCCCGACAATAATACTCAGCAATCACATAAATCATTTGGACGGTACTGTCATATCATATGTGTTCCGCAAGTACAGTCCGCACAACATGGCTGCCAAGGACCGTTTCGAGCAGGGAGGTTTGATGAAGTGGTATCTGACAAAAGGAAAATGTATCCCCATTGACAGGAAGACTCTCTCCACTGACTGGTTGAGGGCTGCCGTCAGGACACTGTCCCTAGACAAGGAAAACATTGCCATCTATCCGGAAGGCAGACACGGCAGTAACCGGCAGATACTGCCTTTCCACAGCGGTGTCACCACCATCGCCGCAATGACCGGATGTCCGATTGTAATGGTCTACATCGACGGGCCTTATAAGTTTGGAAAGCGTTGCAGACTGATTGTTTCGGAGCCTCTCCACCTTGACCCTATGACGGAAGGAATGAATGCCGACTATATCGGCGGTCAAACCGAAAAGCTTCACACAAAGATGGAGCAGTTGCAGGCATCCCTCCTCAAAAGGCTGTAGAGAACCTTCGGTCACCTGGACAAAAAGCAGACACAAAAAAGGCTCTGAGATAACTCAGAGCCATACTTCCGCGGTGAGGGCGAGAAATGTAAATATTGAACAGCATCCGTTGCGTGGCTACAGAAAGCATTAAATATCAATGCTATTTTGTGGTCGCATGTGTTGGAATTTACACGAAATTGTCACATTTTTGTCACATAGATAATGAATCGTGTGGCAAAATGATGCTCAAACACCACATCTCATTCAAGCTTCGCCCTTACGGAAGCAAGCCGGTATATCAGATCCAGAAGCCCTACAACAATCCAAAAAATGTTTCCATGTAATTAAGTCTCCTGAGGACACAACCACACCTTCTTCACATCCATGAGCTTCAATGTGCAATGCCAACATTTCATTGCTCTGGTGCTTTTGTATTATTTGGGAAATAGCGTACTCAAAATCTGGCAAGGAATGGACGCGGTAGTATTCACAAAACATTGATTCATCTGCAGTGCAGCGTGGTTTAAGGACATCATTATATAGTTTTGTCCCAGTCTGAAGTTCACCTTCTCTTAAAGACTCAATAATTACAATTCCAAATCTGTCAATTTCTGCTTTCGAGTTAGTACTCATAGTCGTTATTCTTCTATTCCGTCCCTGATCACGATAATGTATTCAGTGTACCAGAGGTGCTATTTTGTTAAAGGAAACAAGCCAAATACGCCGGAATATACTTGACGGATTCTTTTTGTGCGTAGTCTTTGGTGTAAATCAGGTAGCGGTCATTGGTGATGCGGGAAGAGAACTTCTTACAGAATTCATCCATTGATGTGTGAGTCTTGTAGGATGAAGACTTTACCTCAATAGGCGTGATCTTAGCCCCGCGTGACAGAAGGAAATCCACTTCGTAGTTATGCTTGCCGCTTTCTGTTGGCCAGGTGTGGTAGAACAATTTGTTCCCTGATGCGGTGAGCATCTGGGCTACGATATTCTCATAGAGATACCCCAGATTCGTGGAGAGCTTGTCATTAAGCAGGTGCTCGTAAATGACATTCTCCGTAAAGGCCTTGTCCTTGAAAGCAAGCGTCACGAAGAGGCCGGTGTCTCCGACAAACATCTTGTATTGCATTAGTTCTTCTGTGCTGCCAAGTCCGACATTAGGATCATCGCTGTGGTGCGAGATATTCACGGTCTTTGTCTTTTCCATCTCTGATATGAGCTCAATGAAGTCTTCTGCGTGTGATTTGGGGATGACCTTGGAAATTTGGTAGCGTGATGCATTGCTGTTGAGCTGGGCAGGAATGGCAGCGAAGATTCTGGCTGCTTTTCCGGTCGGGTCTATTTTTCCGAAATCTTCATCGTACAGATCCAAGATCA
>JAGHVK010000093.1 GCA_018064345.1 Candidatus Cacconaster merdequi | reverse complement strand
ATCTGATACTCCAGACTATAGACGAGAACTATGTGGATACCGTTGACAGGGAAACTGTCTCCGAGGCTGCCATAGTGGCCGCCCTTGCCAAGCTTGACCCTCATTCCGTATATATGCCTCCGGTGGAACTGGAGGAGAGTGAGGATGACCTTGCGGGCAATTTCGACGGTATCGGCATACAGTTCAATGTCCCCAATGATACCGCTGTCGTGCTTGAGGTGATTTCTGGCGGTCCTTCAGAAAAGATCGGGCTTCTCCCGGGTGACCGTATCGTCAAGGTTGGTGACAAGGTCATTGCCGGTGTAAATTTCCCTCAGGACAGTATGGTGAGGAGGATGAAAGGCCCTGCCGGGACCAAGGTCCTTGTCACTGTCCAGAGGAACGGAGAGACCATTCCTTTCGAGATAACAAGGGACAAGATACCCACTCACAGCGTTGATGCCTATTTCATGGTCAATGACACCACGGGCTATCTCAGGCTCTCCAAGTTCTCCAGGACAACGTTCCAGGAGGTATTGGCCGCTTCTCTCGACCTTCTTGACCAGGGGATGAAGAAACTCGTGTTTGACCTCAGGGACAATACGGGAGGCTTCTTCGACCAGGCGCTGGCGGTCAGCAATCTGTTCCTGCATAAAGGGAATGGCATAGTCTATATGGAGGGTCTGCACCGTCCACGCGAAGAATATAATGCTGACGGAAAAGGTATTCTTAAGGATATAACCCTTGACGTGCTGATAGATGACGGAACGGCTTCCTCGAGTGAAATAGTCTCCGGCGCCATTCAGGATAACGGCAGGGGCCGTATCATAGGAAGAAGGTCTTTCGGCAAGGGCCTTGTACAGGAACCCGTGTATTTCTCCGACGGTTCGGGTGTCAGGCTTACGGTTGCAAGATTCTATACTCCGTCGGGAAGATGCATACAGAAACCATATTCGGATGATTATTATTACGAAGTGCTGAAGCGCTACGGAACAGGTGAGATGGTGGATGCTGACAGCATGAAGATCGAAATGGGAGGAATCATCCCTGATATCTTCGTTCCCGTGGATACGACCAAAGCTTCCTCATTCTACAAGGCCTGTTACAGCAAGGCTACTTCAATGCGCTTCGCATCGGCCTATTTTGACAGCCACAAGGCGGAACTCCAGGCCATAGAGGATTATGATACCTTGCTCAAGTATCTCGACAATGCTGGTCTGGACGGCAGGTTCCTCGCTTATGCCGCTGCCCGTGACGGTATCAGACCGTCGGCGGGGGAATGGCCCGATCCTTACATCATGACTCAGGTGAAGGCGCTTGTCAGCCGTTATTCAAAATTGGGAGACAAGGCTTTCTACCATATCTATCTGACGATAGACGATGCCTTCGCTGCGTCTATGAAATAAAGTCAGCGGCTGCAGACAGGGAAGACTGTCAGGCGGATATGACTTCCTCCATAAGGAGTCAGGTCGATATAGTTCACTTCCAAATCCTCTACAGTATTGAACGTGGAAGGATTTTCGGGAGTGAATCTGTCTTCATCGAGCGTCCACCCTTCTATCTCTTTGACCGGGACCTTGATGAAGCACTTCGGCTCGTCGAAGGGATATGCCTTGCTTCCTGTCCACTGTAGTTCCAGATTCTCCGCATCGATGTCGCAGAGGGCGTAGTTCCATTTCGCTGAAGGAACTATGTTCCAGGATTTGAAGTTATGAACACCCTCTTTCGGGTCCTCAGTGCAGGATGCAGGTATGGCATAAGTGAACAGCAGGGGACCGCGCTCGATATAGCAGCCCTGATTGTCGAGGTCTTTCACTTCTATCGGCGCTATGAATGTAACGTGGATCCTGTCTCCTGTCTTGAACTCGGAGTCAAGGACGGCGAAGCCCCCGGGAGTGATTTCGAAATTGGCTGACTTGCCGTTGACCTCGGCCTTGAAGTCATCGGCCCATTCAGGGACCCTGAAGGAGAATTCCATATTGTGCTTCCCCGGCATACTGAACTCAAAAAGGAAATCAATGTCATCGGAGAAAGGATACTCCGTCTTTTCAGTAATCCGGCAGTTGCTGCCGTCACTGAGTCTGACGCGAAGTTTTGAAGGGCCGAAAAGTGCCGCCACGACATTGTCGGGTCCATTCATCAGCCACATTCTCGAGACATAGTCCGGCATTATTCTGTGGACGTTGCCGGCACAGCATTCCACCTGATGATAAGGCATATACTGCATCCAGTCCGTGCCTTTCTTGAAATCGTTGTTGTTTGAGTCGGAGGTGCAGATGAACTGGTTGACGGAAGACAGATACTGCAGGGACTTGAAATCCTTGCCTATGGCTCCCGGGCAGGCGTTGAAGGCTGCCCTTTCAATCATATCGCCCCATCTGGCCTCTCCTGTCGTCATCAGGAAATAGCCCAGTGTCCAGCTGTAGTCACATATATCGCAGGTTTCGTGGCTGTGGTTGGCGGTTTTGCCTGCAAGGTATTCCGAACTGGAGATGACTCCGTCAGGAAGCAGGTCCTCATCCTCCAGTCTTTCTTCGATACGCAGT